>JBBQGR010000171.1:0-5843 GCA_038323185.1 Phycisphaerales bacterium
TGGAAACGAAGCCTGAGCCTGAGCGCCAGATGAGTAAAGCCCCGACCCGGGCCGCGTAACGACCGGCGTCTGATCGCGAGAACCCAACGCACCAACGCCATCACGCTGGTGGTCACGCCGACACACCACTCCATGCCGCTGGGTCCGCCGGTTGTTCAGGAATCCCTGAGTACGATCACGCATGTCGGCTCCAGCTCCCGCCCAGCACGCCCTCGTTCTCTTCGACGGCGACTGCGCATTCTGCAACGCATCAGTTCTCTGGATCATCCGGCGCAACCCAAACGACACACTCCGCTTCGCACCGCTCGAATCAGCGGAAGGCCGCCGTGCCCTGAGCAACGCCACCAACGGACTGGACCGAGTGGACGCAATCGACACGAACAACACGATGGTCCTCATCGACGCCCGCGGCGTCCACTCCCGCTCCACCGCCGCACTTCGCATCGCATCGCACCTCACGCGGCCCTGGCCAACGCTCGCGGCGCTCGGCCACATCATCCCGCGCGCCATCCGCGACGCCACGTACCGCCTCATCGCACGCAACCGCCACCGCCTCTTCGCCGGTGCGACGTGTGAACTGCCAACGCCAGAAATGCGGCGGCGAGTGCTCACCGACTTCGACGTCCAAGGTGCCCGCACTCAACAGCCTTGAACGCTGTCCAACACCAAAAACGAAACCGGCCCCAGTCTTGCGACCAGGGCCGTTCCAGAAAAGCGGGCGACGAGACTTGAACTCGCGACTTCTACCTTGGCAAGGTAGCGCTCTACCACTGAGCTACGCCCGCGTATGCACTTTCTACAACCACGAACGCTGCCGTGGTCCCGCGGCCCTCGCCGCCAACCTGCATCGGCAGGGGGAAACATACGCCCCGCCCGTCGCAGTGTCAATCCAGCGGTCCGGCCGCCGCCGCCCCGGTTGTGGCGAGCGTGCGACCTGTAACGCCCCAGCCCACGTCGGAATCGCCCACCTTGCCGGGACTTGCGCCCACGCCTCGGGCCTGCCCAACCGCCTCGATCACCATCGTCGGCGTGTAGTTGTCATAGCCGATCGGTTCAGAAATTCCCGGGCCCGAGATCGACAGGTACGGAATCCCGACCCACATCAGCTCCTTCAGCTTCGCGTTGCCGGGCTGGTTATCGCCCGTCAGGTCCACCTTCATCGGGACCACGCCTTCTTCCTGCATCAGCGCCACGACCTTCGTGCTCCGGAAGACCGTGTTCTCCAGCGCGTGGCAGTTCAGGCACCACGTCGCCGTGAACTTCAGCACCACGACCTTCCCCTCCTTCTGCGCCTGCGCAAAGCGCTCGGGCGTGAACGCGACCCACGGCACCGGCCCCTTGTCCGTTAGTCGCATCGTCAAGAGCAGCATCGAACCCGCGAGCGCCACCGCCGCCGCACTCCAGCCAGCCTTGCCAAGAATCCCCATCTTCGAGATCACCACGTTGTACACGATCCACGCCGCGGCCATCGCGACAAAGGTAAACGCCGCCCACCAGTACCAGGTCGTCGCCGGATCAATCGGCTCACGCACAAACGGATCAAGCCCCGTCCCAAGGAAGAACGACGCCACGCCCAGCATCAGCAGACCGAGCGCCTGCTTCACAACCTCACCACTCTTCCCCGCCCGCGGCACGCGCGACACAAGCTGCGGGAACGCCGCCAGCACCAGATACGGCAACGCCATCCCCGCGCCGATGCTCCCAAGCGTCGAGAGCGTGACCCACGATGGTTGCGTCACGCTCCATGCCGCCGCCGTCCCCATCAGCGGCGCGGTGCAGGGCGTGCTCAGCACCGCCGTCATGATCCCGAAGACAAACGAGCCAAACGCCGACTCCTTCTTCGGGTCAACCAAATACACCATCCCCGGCAACTGGAACGAGAAGAGCCCCAGCATCCCCACACCCATGATCGCGATGAAGAGGCCAACCGCAATCGGGAACCACGACATCTGAAAGAGCTGATTGATCGCCTTGAACTGCGTCAGCGTCACCATCATGGTCGCGAGCACAAGCCAGAACGCCACCACGCCCGCCGACATCACGATCCCCAGCCACAGCGTCTTCGCCCGATTCTGCCCGGCTGAATGCGCCAGGCTCATCACCTTCAGCGGGATCACCGGCAGCACGCACGGCGTCAGGTTCAAAAGAAACCCGCCAAGCGCCGCCAGCGACAGCAGCAGCGCAAACCCTGTCGGCCCGCTCGGATCAATCGAGAACTGAAGCCCAAAGACGTTGAACGCCAGCCGCTTGGCCGGGACCTTCCCCTCAAGCATCTCCGCGAAGACCGCCATGCGAAAGTCCGCAAAGAGTGGGGGATCAACGCGCGTGATCGGCACCACTTCCCCACTTGCCCCCACGCCCGTCTCTACCGGAAGCTCAACCGTCTCCTCGAACGTCGCCGGGAAGAGGCAGATCTTGTCATCGCAAGCCTGGAACGAAAGCGAGATCGGCACCTTGACCGTCCCCGCCGCCTTCGCGTCCACGATCACCGGCACATAGCCGACGACCACGCCGGAGAACATCGCGTACGCCTGTGGCTTGCCCGTGGCACCAAGGTCAACGTTGTACACCTTCCCCGCGGGCCACTGCTCCGGCCCCACCCGGGCACCAACCACCTGCCCCACGGTCAGCACGGTCGGAATCGCGCGGAACCCCTTCCACGCCGCCGGCGGCTTCGGATCGTTCGTGTGCGTGTGCCACCCCTCGGCGATCTCCATCACGATCGCAATCGCGAGCTGGTCCCCAGGCCGAACCGCAGTCCGGTCCGCAACCAGCCGCACGATCACCTCATCTTGCGCCGATGCCACGGGCATCAGCGCCGCCGGTGCAAGCACCGCCGCCGCCATCGCCAGCACGCCAAAGAGCCACGCCCGATAGACCCACCGACCAGACTGTGCAAATCGCTGCATAGGTCCTCATTCTGTCGGGCCGTGCGGACCGGCCAAGTTCATCGCTACCCAGGGTCCAGCCGCGGCCAGATCGCCGCTGACCACCTTCGCCGCCGAAACCACTCCAAATCGTACCGCCGCCCCTCGCTGGATGTTCGCCTCATGCAAACTCTTCCCAGACGGTTGGATGCCCCGACGCGCCATCCGTCACGCCTCGCGTTCACTTCGCCCCGTCTCAGGCCGCGCGCCTCGGCGCCCGAACCACCCTCGCGCGTGATCTCAGCCTGGCCTGTTCTCCTCGTTGTGGCTTGCATCGCAGCGCCCTCGTGCCTGCTCGCGCTGCACCTCATCCGCGGCACGGGCGACCCCACTTGCCGCCGCTGCCCGCAGTGCGCCTACGACCTCACCGCCACACAAGGCCGAACCTGCCCAGAGTGCGGCCACGCCGCCCCCTCCGAGGCCGCGCTCTTTGCCCGTCGCCGCCGCACCTGGAAGCTCGTCATCACAACCACCGTCGCCAGTCACGAAGTGCGACACTACACCAAGACCGACCACGAGGATTTCGGCGAGCGCATCGTTATCACCCGCGCCGGGCAGCCGCCCATCGCCATCGAAGACTTCAAACTCACCCTCGGAAGCGCCATGGCAGGATCGCCCACGCTTCTGGGAATCGGCGAGGACATCACCGGCGACGGCATCCCTGACCTCGCCATCGTCGGCTTCTCCGGCGGCGCTCACTGCTGCCTGACGCTGCACGTCATCGAGCACGGCCCCACCCTCCGCACGATCGCACAGATCGATCTCGCCAACGGCGGCGTACTCATCCCAACCGATTCGCCCGGCATCGCGGAGCTCATCGCCTCCGACTAGACCTTCACGTACTGGAACACTTCATACGTCGCCTCACCAAAGCCGCTCGCGGCGCTTCGATGGCACGATGGCAAGTTCCGCCTCTACGAGACCGGAGCCCATCGCACGCCGCGTCTGGATGAGCCCGCCGTCAAGACCCTCGCGAGCGTTCTGCGTACGTCGCGCCCCTGCGCCGGCCTGGACCCGCGAGTCTGGTCCACCGCAATTGACCTCATCTACTCCGGCTACTACAACCGCAGCATCGCCTTCATCCGCGAAGCATGGCACCCAGACTCCGGCAACCTCGAAGACTTCCTCGCCGAGTGCAAGAAGACGCTCGAATCCAGCCCCTATTGGCCCGAGATCAAGGCGATCAAGCCCAATCCCTGACCTCCGGGTAGCCAGCAAGGTTCCACGCGTCGGCAAGCCACCTGGCCGCCCGCCCCCAATCGCATATTTCTAGCCCTTTGAACCGCCCCTGTGCGCAAAGTTCGTGACCATGCCCGCTTCACGCTGGCCCCTCCTCCGACGCGCTGGTATCGTGAGCCAGCACTGCCTCGGCCCGCACCGCCGCGGCCCCAGGCGTCACGAAAGGAAGGGGATTTTCCACATGGCCAAACCTCCCACTCCGCCCCCGGGCGCACCCAAAGGCATCCCGCAAAGGGCCATCGCGCCCGGCTCGGTCCCACGGGCACCCGCCGTCCCCGGACTACCTCCCCGCCTCAATCCCCAGCCCAAACCTATCGGCCCCGCCAAGGGAGGCCCGCCCTCCTTCGGCACCAAGCCCCCAAGCCCCAATCGCCCCGGCGCACCCGCCAAGAAGGGCCAGGGCACGCACCTTGGCAAGCCCCTCGATGGCCACGCCCAGTCGCGCCACGGCCCCGGCATCACCAACACCCAGCTCGCAGGCCGCCTCGATCCCAAGAAGCCCATGAATCCCGAAGGGACGCCCGCCAAAAGGCCCATCAACGTCGCCACCGTTCCAAACTCCAAGGCCGACCAGACCCGCATCAACCGCATCATCGGCAAGAGCTCCGCAGTTCAAGCCGCCAATGCCGCCGCGGCCAAGGGCCCAGTCCAGGCCAAGCCCACCATGGTCAACGTCCCCGTCCCCGCCAACCGCAACCCACCCATGCTCAGGGTCGCACGTACCGGTGCGAGAGGGAGCGGCCCAACCCACACCACCGAGCCCGCCAAGTCAATCAAGGTCGCAGTGCAGAAGACCCCCGGCGGCGTGATCCACAGGACAGTCTTCGGCGAGCCGGGGAAAAAGTGATTCCATCACCTCCCCCACCTACTTCTCCGCCCCCGGCACCCCCTCCGGCTTCGGCGCAGGCCCATGCGACCCCGTCGTCACCAAGACCAGACCCGCAATGAGCAGCGCAATCCCAGCGCCCTTTCGCGCCGTCATCGATTCACCCAGGAAGAGCCACCCGCACACCGCCGCGATCGCCGGAGCCAGCGCAAACGCGATCGGCTTCACCACCGAGATCTCCCCAACCGCTAGCCCGCGGTAAAAGAAAAAGACGCCACCAAACCCCGCAAGCAACCCCGAACCCAGGAGCGCCATCGCCAACACTCCACCGCTCGCAGACAGCGGCCGCGGCGTCTCGCTCGGCCACACCCGTGCCAGCAGCCAGAACGCAATGATCGACGGCGGCAACGCAACCACCGTCCGCATCACCAGGAGCCCCATCGGTCCAATCTCCCGGCTCGCCAGCACACGCTTCGTAACCAGCTCTCCAAGCCCCCAGCACACGCCCGCCAGGATCGCAAACAGCACGGCCTTTGTCATGATCGAGTCCTTCTCCCTCCTCCAACCGCACCATATCGTGCTTTCGTCCGCCGCGACTCACGCCGACTCACGCCAACACACGCCGACACACGCACCTCAATGCTCGCCACCACCACAGCCTCGCCCGTTCGCACGCTGGAGGACCTCCTCCCGCCCAACCTCGCCGCGCGATTGGACCGCCTCGACGTTCTCTCCCGCAAGGTCATCTCCGGCAAACTCCCCGGCGAACGCGCTTCACCCCAGGCCTGCTGCGCGGCCTTCAACCGATCGCTGGTGGCGCGCCATTCGTCTGACAGCGCGTAGGTCGGGTC
>JBBQGR010000172.1:0-5835 GCA_038323185.1 Phycisphaerales bacterium
GCCAGCGGCGGCGCTGCAGGTTGTGCCGTTGATACGGAAGACGACCTTGGTGATCGTGCCCGTCACGCCCGCGACTGGGAGGTTAATGTTGACCCCAGCAACATTGTTGTCCGGGATCGCGATGGCCGGGGTGCTGTAGGTGAAGGTCTGCGTCACGAGCGTTCCGGGGCCGCCGGTGGGCAGGGAGAAGTTGTACAAGGCGGCCGCCGCCTGGGCCGACGCTAGCGAGACCCGGAGGCTGATGGGCGCGCCGCACGGGTGGCTGGGGGAGATCGAGATGACGTAGGGCGTCGTGTTGGTTGCGGAAGCGCCGCCCGTGATGCTTGGGTAGTTGGCGGTCGGAGTGGTCACCGTCGCGGAGGCGGTGAGTGATGTGAGCGTGCCCACGACGCTGGTTGCCGTGGTAGTTCCGCTGTTAACAACGCCGACGTTCAGGCGGATGCTGTTCTCGCCCGGCTCGATGACGCTGTTGCCGTTGCCATTGCCGGTCGTGTCGGTGAAGGTGTTGACACCCGTGCCGGTGAGCGTAACGCCCGCGGGCGGGGGCTGGATGGTGAAGTTGGTGTTGGAGATGTCGAAGAAGATGTTGTTAACCGCGCGCACCATGATGCGAGCGGTCGAGCTGTTGATGCTCGGGAGTGTGACGTTAGCGGCGCCCGTGTTGGCGACGCCGGTCGCGAGAATCGTGGGATAGGTCAGGCCACCGTCGGTTGAGAGGAGGATGTCAACATCGGCGCAGCTGATGGGGGCGGCAGTCGTGCCCGCGACAGTCCAAGTCACGCTGCGCAGTCCCGACCAGACCACCGCGGTGTTGGGGCTGGTGACGGCAAAGGGCGCGCCGGTCGCGGTGGTGATGACCTGGATCTCGTTGGGCGCTGCGGCCTGGCGTGTGTCGCTGACGCCGCCCACGCCATCGCGGACGAGGCAGCGGAAGTTCATCGTGCGCGAGACCGAGGGCAGGCGCTCACCGGGGGCGAGCGTGTTGGCGACGAGGTTCGACAGGCGGGGGAAGAAGCGCGTCGCACTGGCGGTAGCGGAGAATGAGCGGAAGGTGGGGCCGACCGTGTTGGTGCCCGGGAGCGGCATTGCGACGGCCGCGCCGCCGCTGTCCATCTGGTCCCAGTCGAATGTCAGCGGGTTGCCGTTGGGGTCGGTTGCGGTGGCGGTGAGGAAGAAGGGCGTGGACGCGGGGATGTTGTACGTGCGGCGGGCCACGGTGACGATGGGCGGCAGGTTGCCCGTCGCGTTGGGCACGTCGCACGCCGACCCGCCGCCGATCTCGACAAAGTTCACGACGTAATCGATGCTGCTGGCGTGGAAGTCCGGATCTGAGTTGGCGGCGAGGTTCTGGGCGCCGCAGATCCCTGCATAGGCCATGATCGTCGAGCCAGAGCCGGGCTCGTAGGCGTCGGCGAACGCGCCACCCGGACCGCCGCTGCAGTTGTTGAAGGGGTGGGGTGCGTTGAACTGATGGCCCAACTCGTGGGCGACGTAATCGACGGAGAAGGGATCCCCGGTGGGCGGAGAGACTGATGAGAAGCCTTGGCCTTTGCTGGGTCCACAGACGCTTCCCAGCAACGCGACGCCGCCAGCGGCAGCATTGTGGAAGATGTGCCCGACGTCGTAGTTGGCGGCACCGATCGCGGCCTGAATCGCGGTCTGCCCCTGCGACAGGGTGGTTCCATTCGCGTTCGGGGCCGTGAAGGGATCGGTCGCCGCATTGGTGAAGACGATCAGGTTGTTGTTCGCGACGAGCGTGAGTCGGACGGTGAAATCAAGCTCGTAGATGCCCGTGACACGGTTGACCGTTGTGTTGATCGCGGCTAGCGCGGTGACGACCGTCCCCCCGAAGAAGACGCCATATTCACCCGTGCAGACCACCGCAAGGCGGAACGTGCGCCGAGTCGCGCCGGAACGGTTGATCGCGCCATCGCCGCGATCGATCCGCTTGTCGTTGCCATCGGCCCCCTGCGTCAGGCAGTTGAACTTCGGGCGCTCGGGCCCGAGATCGCGCCGGTAGTAACTCATGGAGAAGACATCATCGCCCCGCGTGTATGGGTCGATGTAGTAGGTCCCGCCCGACCAGCCGTCCTCGGGTGTGATGACCTGCGCGCGGAAGCCAAGGGGCGAGAGGTCAAAGCGGGCGATGGCGTGCGGGTCGTCGATTCCTCGCGCCCAGTAGCTGCGGATCTGCGGGTACGCGGCGGCAAGGGCGGGCTCCATGACGGGCGACTGGACCGCCGCGAATCGGGCCGGGCGACCGTCGGGCGTCGGGATCACCACGATCGCGGGATTGGCCGCCTGCGGCGTGTCCTCCATCGGTGCCCGCGAAAGAACAAGGGTCATCGTCTCCCGATCAAGCATGAGCGCCTGGCCGCGCTTCGCCCGGATGAACGGTTCGCCAGCCGTGACTGCGGCGGGCATCTTGGGCAACAGCACCCAGCCCTGGACCACCTCCGCGGCTCGTGCCGGAGCGACCAAGGCCAGCGGCGCAAGCAACGTCACAAGCACGGCCATAGCCCGCGTCGTGACGCACCAAAAGGACGTCATAGACAAGCCCCGCATGAGTCCGCTGATCATCATGGCCACTCCTTTGATTGCTGGTGCTCGCAGAACGCGTCTCACTTCGGCGCGGCAGCCAGCGGGCCCGTTCCTGCATCCCGACCGCCTCGACCGTGCCATCGGAGCATACCAAGTCGCACCCTTCAGGCAACATCAGATTCTGACGAATAAAACCATCAGACAAAACGGATCCGGAATGGTGCTGCTGGCGGCGGAGAACGGGGGAGGACGCATGGAATCAGCCGCTCAGGCCCTGCGGCATTTACTGGGCCCTCGGCACCGCCCGACGCATCGGCTTAGTTCGATATAGGACCATCGCCGCAAGGGTCATGAAGTCTCCACCGTGAGTCACAGCCGTGGTGGCTCCGAGAACTCCCCTGTGTGTCGCACAGGATTGGCGGCAAGGAGGCGAAGGGTGGAAGCGGACGATCACGAAGCAGCATCTTGATCGTGATGCGCGTGGTGGGTTTGACATCACCGGTGCCGCTGGCGACACATCGACGGCTCATGTCAGGCCGTTCGAGCCTGCCGCCTGCGGCGGAGGGAGACCGCAGACGCGAAGATGATGATGCTGCACGGGGTGGGGGAGGGGATGGACGCAATTCTGAATCCGAGGTCATATGTGGACAAGCTGGGGAAATCACCTCCGTATCCATCCAAGCGATCACTGTTGGCATAGGCAGCCGAGTTGTTCCATCCACTACCTTCAAACACTCGGTAGGCCGGGAAGAAATTGTTTATCAACAAGACTTCCTCCGTCCAGGCGCTCGTCGCTCCTGCCATATCCATAAGCCCCCACGGGCTCTGGACTTCTGGATACGCACCGAGCGAGATGCTGAATGGATTCACGCCGGGGAAGATGAGGCCATCCCAAGCGCCGTTGGCTTCTGCTGGTACTCCATTTGGATCCGGCCACCATGGGCCGCTGGGGGTGACGAGGGTCCCCGCGGGGCCGTAGCGCAGTTGAGTGTCGGTCCCGTTGACCTGCATCCACCAACCACCGAGTGAGCCGTCTGGATTGGCCTTTTGCGGGTCGTAGTGCGCGGCCTTGGTCCATTCGTCAAGGCTTGGAATCCAGTATCGCGCACCGGGGCTGCGCGTGGCCTGATCCGTGAAGAAGGTGCCTTGATATCGCAAGGTGCTCACGTCGTACGCGCCTTCGAGGAACGCGCTGCGGGCGGCGGATTTTCCATGATGAAGCCAATTGCAATACATCGCAGCCATCCGCCACGAGATGTTGTCCACCGGGATCATCTCGCGGCCAGCGGGAACGGACCAGCGACGGCCGCCGGGCGTGTTGGGCGTGGCACGCACCGCGCCCCAGGCGTTGGGCGGGATCAGGTGTGGCAGGCGGTCGTTCGTAGGCCGGTCGTACGCGGCGTTGAAGAACTCAAACCACTGAGACGTGGTGACCTCAAACTTGCCGATGCGGTACTCATAGCCGACGCTGCCGCGACCGATCATGCGCTGATTGCCACCAGGCCGAATGCCCGTGCCGTCCCACGCCGCGTTCCCCGGCGCGCCGATGGTGACGAAGTCGATGCCAGAGGAGTCGGGCTGGGCCTGCGCTGTGGTGAATGTGGAGAGGAGGGCGGCGGCGGTGGCTACGAGCGCGGTCACGCGATAGGGCCGCTGTGTTTGCTTGGTGTTACGAACGTGCTGGCCAAGAGGTGCCGGCGACCGGCGCACGACCCAGGAAGAGATCGTCATACCTAAAAGATAGCACAGATTCGCCAGAGTGCCATGAATCGAAGCGTTCTTCGGAGCCGTCGGCGCAAGCCGATGGTAGGTTTGCGAACGACGAAGACCGCCTGCTTGCGCAGGTCGGCTCTGAAAGGCAGGTCGGCTCCGAAGGAGTGTGGGTGTTCTTTGCACGTTGCCGCTACAGTGCTGCATGAGAGCTTTGCTTGCTTCGCTTGCTAATCCCTGGTTTATGTTGATCGCCGCGGGGGTGTTCGAGGTGGTGTGGGCGTTGGGGTTGCCTCGGACGCGAGGGTTTAGTCGGCTTGGGCCGAGCGCGTGGGTGCTGGCGGCGATGGCCGCGAGCTTTTTGCTGCTCGCGGCGGCGGTTCGCACGATCCCGGTGTCGGTCGCGTATCCGATCTGGGTCGGGATCGGCGCGACGGGCGCGTACTTTGGAGGCGTGCTGATCCTGGGCGAAAAGTGGCAGCCGATCCACCTCGTCTTCATCGCGATGATCGTCGGCGGCGTGGTGGGGCTGAAGTTTGTGGGTCACACGTCGTAACGCGCGGGCCGGGGCCCGTGGTTCATCGAGAGACCGGTGGGGCGACTGGCGTGACAACAAGCACGCTGCACTGCGCGTCGCGCACGACGTGTTCTGCGGTGCTGCCCATGAGGACGTCTCGCAGGTTGGTCTTGCCGCGGGTGCCGAGGATGACGAGGTCGGCGCTCGTGTTCTTTGCGTGCTGCACGATGCCCTCGCCGTGCGTGCGCGCTTCGACGACCTCGTAGCGCGGATTGGCCCAGGCGTTCTCGGCGCGCTCCGGGCGGCAGAAGGATTCGAGCTGTATGCGCAGCATTTCGCGATACTTGGCCGCGGCGGCGGGGGAGGTGTCAAAGCGCGGCTTGCGAAGATGCCATCCCTGCCAGGGCGGCGCGTAGACATGGATGATGTGGAGCGCCGAGCCGTCGATCGCCGCGAGACGCTCGGCGTCTCGCACGGCTTCGAGTGAGGTCTCACTGAAGTCGACGCACGCGACGATGGTGCGGAATGCATCGCGCTTGCCGCTGCGGACGAGCAGGACATCGCACGGCGCATGGCGCACAACCTTGGTGGCGAGCGGGCCGGGCCCGACGCGCGTCTGCTCGGCAGTCGCGGCAGAGTTGACGCCAAGCACCGCAAGATCGGCGTGCGCACGACGGAGCGCTTGATAGAGGCCGCCCCAGGGCGTGGCGACGGTGACATCGAGTGCGCCCTTGTGGGAGATCTCGGGCGCGAAGGTTGTCCAGGTGGCGTGCGCGTCCTCGATCAGCCCTTGCTGCAGGCTCACGACCATGGCCGCGAAACCAACCTCAAGTTCGACCAGGGCCATGGAGTCCAGAACGTGCACAGCCTTGACGACCGGACGGCTCGCGGCAGGGCTCGTCGCGGCGAGCCGGTGGGCCTGAGCCAACGCGTCGGCCGAGCCCGGCGAGAAATCAATACCCACAACAATGGAGCGGAGATGGTTCATAGAGCCTCCGGTCATGCTGGGGATTGTAGGGATGTGGGTCTGGCCCGCCCCCATTTCCTGTACCACTCTCTATGAGAGT
>JBBQGR010000173.1:0-5828 GCA_038323185.1 Phycisphaerales bacterium
CCCCAATGCTACTGACCCTCAACACGAGTTGTGTCCGCACGATGTTCCTGGGCGCTGGTCGCTCCAAGAAGCCTCGTATGGATCTCCTGGACCTCCCGGCCTTTGCCCGCGACACGCTCGGGCTGGCCGGGATCAATCTCACGACCGACCTGCTTGCTGGCGCGGATCGCGCGCGGCTTGAGTCGATCCGTGAGCGTGCGGACCGCGCTTCGTGCGCGTGCCTGCTGCTGATTGAGAGCGATGGTGTCGCGATCGCCGCGGCGAACGAGGAGAAGCATGGCGCGGCGGTGACGCGGCTGACGCGCGTCGTCGAGGCGGCGCACATTCTCGGCTGCTCGTCGGTCGCGTGCACGCTGATCGGAACGGATGATGACAACGCGATGACGCGCGCGTCCGCGGGATTGCGGAAGGTCATGGAGCGGGCCGATAAGCTCGACCTCAGCCTCCTGATCTCGCCCGGCACCGGCCTGACGGCAAGGCCCGAGCGCGTGACCGAGCTCCTCAAGAAGATCGGCGGCTTCCGGGTCGGGACCTTTCCAGACTTCGAGACGGCCTCCAAGTCGCCGGACGCGAACGCGTATCTGCAGCGGCTTACGCCGTACGCGATGGTGGTCTGCGCCTCTTCGGGCAAGTTCGGGCTGGCGAAGTCCACGGACGAGACGTCGGTCGAGCGGCTGATTGGCGTGACGGGTGTTGAGCACCGGCCGTATGACCTTCGCGCGATGATCAAGGCGATCAGCTCGGTGGGGTATGAGGGGCCGCTGGCGCTGGACTATCGCGGCGGCGGCGACGTGGTGTCGGGGATCGCGCTGACGCGTGACCACCTGCGGGCCGCGATCGGGGGCACGGAGGTTGATCCTCCGGATGACGATGATCTGTCCGATGTCGAGGACGATCTGCCGTTGCCCGAGGTAGACGAGTAAGGCTAATGGCAGCACCTTCTCCGCGAACACGGGTCGTGCGGCTTGATTCGGCGCTGCTGGTCACGATTGACGGACCGGCGGGCACGGGCAAGTCGTCGGTGGCGCTTGCGCTCTCGCGGCGCTTGCGCGCGAGCTTTCTTGATACGGGCGCGATGTATCGTGCCGCGGCGCTCGTGACGATCCAGCAAGGAATCGATCCAACTAACGAGGCAGAGGTCGCTAGCGCGGTCGATCGCGCGGACATCGGCTTTGACTGGGACCAGGACCCGCCGATGGTGATGGCGATGGGAAAACCTGTGGGAGCGCTGATTCGCGAGCCCGAAGTGACGCGGCTGGTCTCTCCGATTGCGACGCACGCGCTGCTGCGGGCGCGCATGGTGGAGCGTCAGCGGGCGGTGGCGAGTTTGAGGCCGCGGCTCGTGACCGAGGGGCGGGATCAGGGAACGGCGGTGTTTCCTGATGCGACCGTCAAGATCTATCTCGATGCGCACCCGGCCGTGCGGGCGGGCCGGCGCGCCATCCAGCTTGCGAACGCCGGTCAGGCCGCGGAGTTGTCGCTGATCCTTCGAGACATCCTTGAGCGCGACTGGCGCGACGAGCACCGCGCGGCGGATCCGCTCAGGCCCGCGTCCGACGCGTTGCTGGTTGATACGTCGTTGATGACCAAGGAGGGCGTGGTGGATGAGCTTGATCGAATCGTGCGGGCGCGGACATAGGCGCGGGCGTAGCAATCGTTCAACAGTGAGAACAGCGTGAAGAACCGGTCGGGACGACCGGGCCACCCGGAGCAGTCATCCGTGCGTCGCACTCTTACTGATTGGCGAGCGATAAACCCCGGCGCGAGCCTGGCGCGGATTCTCTTTTATGAGTGCGTGCGTCGCGGGCTGGTGCTCTTCTTCCGCGTGGTGTACCGCGCTGAGGTAGTGGGACATGAGAAGGTTCCGGCATCTGGGCCGCTGCTGATCGCGGCCAACCATCAGTCGTTTCTCGATCCGCCCGCGATTGGCTGCTTTGTTCGAACGCGGCACCTGAACTTTGTCGCGCGAGGCGGGCTCTTTGGGTTTGCGCCCTTTGCCTGGCTGATCTCACTCCTGAATGCGCTGCCGATTCGCGGGGATGGGTCGGATGCGTCGGCGATCAAGGAGACGCTGCGGCGGCTGGCGCAGGGGCGCGCGAT
Organism: Phycisphaerales bacterium; assembly: GCA_038323185.1. GTDB lineage: Bacteria > Planctomycetota > Phycisphaerae > Phycisphaerales > UBA1924 > JBBASU01. The sequence continues at coordinate 2,101 of JBBQGR010000173.1, forward strand.
CCTGATCTTTCCCGAGGGCTCGCGCACGCCCGATGGCAAGATGCACGACTTCAAGCGCGGCGTGGCGCTGCTCGTGAAGAAAGCGCGGTGCCCGGTTGTGCCTGCGGCGATCGAGGGTGCGTACGAGGCGTGGCCGATATCGCGGGGTGTGCCGCGGCTGATGGGGCAGCGGATCCGCGTGGTGTACGGTGATCCCATTGCGTACGACGACCTGATGAAGGATGGCGCGGACGCGGCGCTGGACCGGATCAGGGCTGCGGTGTTGGCGTTGCAACGGGATCGGGCGGTGGATTGAAGTTGTGGTGCTGGCGGAGTACGCTAACGTTGAGACCGAGTCTCGTTTGGAGCAAAGCCGTGCCAAACTCAGCCATTCATGCCGCGGATCAAGGGTCGTCGGTGCTTCCCGAGCGATCGGCCAACGGCGGAGAGCGGGAGAAACAGCTTCGCAAGCATGAGGGCAGGAACGCGCCCGAGGGTGCTGGCCGAAGGCTTGCGGGTCGGCTGGGCGTTGCGGCGTTTGTTTTTTTTCTGATCAAGGGCCTGCTGTGGCTGATCATTCCCGGGGTCGCCGCGGCGTGGGCGATGCTCTGATGAGGGTTTGTGCGACGCGAAGAGCAGGGCGCCGAACGGTGCTTTGAAAAAGGCTTGGTACGCGTGCGGTGATCACTTTCGTGCTGATACCGTATTGGGTTAGACAGACGCGGCGGACTTCTCCGCCGCGACGACTTCTCTGGAGCCAGACATGAACTCGATTCCTGCGCCCGAAGCGCCACGCGTTGACGCCCCTGCTGCGACGGGTTCTTTTGCCGCGGCGCTCAAGTCGGCGACGACAGAGAACCATGTTCGCGCGGAGCGGCATCCGATCCAGGCGGCGATCGTGTCGGGTCAAATCTCGCGCGAGGTGTATGGGCGTCTGGTTGCTCAGAACCGGCACGTTCACGAGGCGATGGAGCGCGGGTTTGATCAGGAATCGCGCGGCGAGCCGCGTCTGTCCGCGATGTTTGCGGCGCACCATCGCCGGCTAGCCAACTACGACGCGGACCTTGCGGTCTTTGGCGTTGCGGAGGAGCACCGCGCGCCGTTGCCCGCCGCGCACGCCGCAGCAGGGTGGATTGGATCGCTCGCGGCGAGCAGTCCCATCGCGCTGCTTGGTGTGTTGTACGTGATCGAGGGGAGCACCAACGGCGGGCAGTTCCTCTCGCGGATTTTGTCGAAGGCCTTTGGGTCTGCGGCGAATGCGGGCCTTTCGTCGCTTGATCCGCACGGCGGTCACACGCGCGAGCGCTGGGGCGCGTTCCGAGTCGGTCTGGATGGATTGACTCTGAGCACTTCAGAGTGCGAGGCAATCATCGCCGCGGCGCGGGAGACGTTCGACCGGATCGGCGCGGTGATGGATGATGTCGTCGCGGCGACCGGAGCGATTTGAGAGCGAGAGAACGCGATCAGTGAGCGCCGCCGCAGGTGGCGTGGTCGTGGCTTGCGGGTCCGAGTGCGAAGCGGCGAACCTCGGGATCCTCGGGCCGTCCGACGGGGTAGACGCTGGCGATCTTGCTGAGGAATCGCGTGTTGAACTCTGCGGGCTTCAGACCCTCGGTAGAGCGCGACTGCCATGAGGCGTACTCGTTTGCCATGCGCTCGTCGATGAGCTTGATGCGGGTCTCGGGGTACGGGTGCGTGCTGAGAAACTCGGGCTCGCGACCCTCGCCCGCGAGCGAGGCGAGGATCTCCATCACTTGGCGCATGCCGACTGGGTTGTATCCGGCGCGGTCCATGTACCACATGCCGAGCTCGTCGCTCTCGCTCTCCTGGTCGCGGTCGTAGCCCTTGGTTGCGATCTCACCGAAGCTGCCAGCGAGCTGGCCGATTTGATCGCTGCCCAGCACCGCGCCGATGAGGGCCGCGCCGATCTGCGTTCCCATCGCGCGTGAGAAGCGGTCGTTAATGTGGCGTGCGGCGACGTGGCCGACCTCATGGCCGAGGACGCCGGCGAGCTGGGCTTCGTTGGTCATCTCGCGGGCAAGGCCCATGGACATGAAGACCTTGCCGCCGGGCATCGCGAAGGCGTTGACGACGTCGCTGTCAAGGAGTGTGAACTCCCAGGGGAGCTCGGCAAGGGAAGAATCGCGAAGCTTGGCGGTCTCGACGAGCTTCATGCCGATCTCGGTGATGTAGACGCGGAGATCAACGCGAGAGACCTCGCCGCCCATCTGGGGAACCATCTCAGCCTTGCCTTGGGTTCCGAGCTGGATCTCTTCCTCACGCGAGAGGGCGTTGAACTGGCTGCGTCCGGTGGTGGGGTTGGTGGAGCAGCCGGTGAGCGCGGCCGTGGCACACACGCCGCACACGCCGAACAGGGCCGCGGCGAAGAACCGGGCGAGCGGGCGCAGAGCGCGCGAGGAAGGGAGTGATGCGGAGAGCAAGGCAATGCGCGGGGCGAAGCTGATCATGTTGGGAGAAACCATCGGGAACCTCCTGGCGTTAGGCCCGGGCTACTTCGCCGGGCCATGTCGCATGCCCACCATCCTACAGGCGCTGGCTTGCTGGTGCTGGGGAAAGCCCGACGAATCCGGTGCCGCTGCCCGCGCTAATCTTCCTTGTCAGCCGAGTTGTGAGCAGGGATGTGAGCAGGGATGTGAGCAGGGATGTGAGCAAGGAATGGATAGGTCTGACACACTCACGAGCGATGTATGAACCAAGCAACCCGACCGACGCAGAATGAGACTCCCGTGCCGCCCGCGGGTTCCGATGCCGCATGGAGCGAGGCGGAGCTGGCGGGGCTGCACGCGAATGCGGAGAAGGCGGGCAAGGTGCGTCGGATGTTCGCGGCGATTGCTCCCAGCTACGACCTCAACAACCGAGTTCACTCGTTCTGGCAGGACCAGCGATGGCGGAAGTTTGCGGTGCGGCACGCCTTCGTCAAGCCTGGGGAAGAAGTGCTCGATGTGGCGTGCGGCACGGGCGACCTGACGCAGGCGTTTGCAAGGAGCCCGGCCAAGCGCGTCGTGGGGCTGGATTTCACGCGAGAGATGCTGGATCGAGCGGAGGCGAAGAAGGCCAAGATCAGCACGGGCGCCAAGATCACCTATATAGAGGGTGACGCGATGGCGTTGCCCTTCGCAAAAGGGTCCTTTGATGTGGTGTCGATTGCCTTTGGGATCCGCAACGTCACGGAGCCATCGAAGTCGCTGGCGGAGGCGTTCAGGGTTCTGCGGCCTGGCGGGCGGCTGATCGTGCTTGAGTTTGACCAGCCGCGGATCGGTCTGCTGCGTTGGTTCAACGGCGTTTATTGCGCGAAGCTCATGCCGCGGACGGCGACTTGGATCAGCAAGGACTCGTCGGGCGCGTACAAGTATCTTCCGGCGTCGGTCTCGACGTTTCTGACGCGAGCCCAGATGCTGGGTGCGATGCACGACCAGGGATTCACGGATGCGACGGCGAGCCCGCTCGCTATGGGCATCTGCGTGTGTTATCGGGCGATCCGTCCGGCCTTCGCACGGACCAAAGCCCGATAACGAAATTGGGTCGAAGTTCGCGCAGGTTTGGCCCGCAGCGGCTAGATTCGCCCGTTATCGGGCACTTGCCTTCGTGGACCCCCCTCGCATTCTTGTCGCAAATTGTCCCGGTTTCCGATACGACTCGTGCCAATGGTCGCGGCGTCAGCCACTGATCGTTGGTCCGTATGCGGGGAATCGCGTTCGGTGCTTGGAACTTTGTGGGCGTGACGGTGG
>JBBQGR010000174.1:0-5781 GCA_038323185.1 Phycisphaerales bacterium
CACAGCACCTCGGCCTTGATGTTGTCGCCCTGAGAGAGGGCGGTCTGGTTGAGATCGATGCCGATCATGGTGACCATGCCCGCGCCGACCAGCCGCCGCACCACGACGCACTGCCCATCGGCCGTGCTCAGGATCGGGATCGCCTCGTTGGGCTGCGCATCGGTCTGTGGTCGGAAGGAATGCACGATGCCGGTCTTTGGGAAGGTCGGGTTCACCTTGTTGGTGAGCAGCGGCATGAGGGGGACGAGATCTGCCGCTTCGTTGCGCGTGACGGCGACGGCCGGCATCATTCCGTGCAGTTCGTTGCTCGCCGGGTTCATCCAGGTCTGGGCGGTGGGGGGGAGGACGATGACCAGGTGCCCGCCGCGGCCGACCCACTCCTCAAGGGCGCGAGCGCTCTCGCCGCGGAGTGTGGCGATGTCACCATCGGCCCAGACAAGCGTGTCGAGGCCCATGAGCCCGACCCATCGATCAGGAAGATCGCCGGGCGTTATGCCGGTGGCGATGTCGACGCGCTCGTGCGAAACTTCGTGCCACTCGTTGCGAGTGTTGCCCGTTTCGGCCAGAGAGAACGCTTGAAGGCCGAGCGCGCGCCCGAGCACGCCGATCATGCCGACGGTCTTGCCCAGCACCTTGCCGCCGACGGGGTTGAGAGAGACGCGTCCCAGGAGGCGACCGGAACGAAAGTCTGCGCCGTTCTCGACGGCTTCGGTGACGGTCGCGACCAGCGTCTTGGAGTCGCCGGGCTCGTAGTTGAATGGGACGCGAACGTACATCCAGACGGGCTGGCCACCGGCCTGACCGGGCGTGAGCGTGATGCGGCGTTCGAAGAGGGGCGTGTCGCCGTCTGGGTCGAAGCCCGAGAGGCGGACGAGCACATCGCGGGCGCGGCTGCCGCTGTCGGTGAGGCCGAGTCGGATGCCCGCCCACTCGCCGCGCCGGATGACATCGCCAACGCCGAGGCGCTGGACGGTGATCGCGACTTCATCTTGCTGTACGAATGCGGCGGCGTTGGTGTTGACGCTGGTGCCATCGCCGCAGGAGGGGATGGAGAGCAAGAGGGCGAGGCTGAGGAGGAGAGAGGCAACACGCCATGGAGTGGCATGGTACCCGGAGGCGTGGCGTCCGGGGGCGAAACGAGTGTCGTCCATGCCGCACGCAGCGATAGCGCTGCCTCCTGCCGAGTTGTCGGACGTTGTGTACACCGGATGATTCTACAGGCAGATCAACCGCAAGGTTTCGGGAGTCGATGTTTAGTGGTGGGGGGCGTAGAGCGCCGGAATTGTCCTGAGATGACCTGACACGTCCTGAGATGACCTGAGACGACCTGACACGACCATGTCCGCCCAACTCTGGACCATCCTCGTGGTTGTCTCCCTTGCGACGATGCTGGGGATGCTGCATGTGATGGCCAGCTGGATCGGCAGCGAGACCCAGCTGCACGAACTGCGACGGCGCGTGGCGGAACTGCGAGCCCAGCGGCTTGAGCGTATGAAAGAGATCGCCGAGAGCCGTGTCAAAATAGTGAAGACCGACTCCGACAAATCCGGCGGCGAGCACCACAGCAAGGCGGCGTAGGCGCGGATTTGGATTCAAGCGTCGTAACGACGGTTCAGAAACGCGCGAGCTTGTTTCAGTATCTCCCGGGGAGTGTCGGCGGGTCGGCGGCCTGCCCGGCGAATTCTCACGAGTGCGCGGCGGATGAAGAAGATCGTCACGCCCGCGAGAACGCCAGAGAGAGCGAGCATCCAGAGCCCGCCGACGACGGCCTCAGGTGCCTTGAGCGCGCGGGGCCGGGGAAAGGAAGGCCAGTCGAAGTCGCTCCAGTAATGTCCGCCGTTCACACGCAGCTGACCATGCAAGAGCATGCTGAGGCCGTAGACCGTCAGCGGCAGGGCACCCAGACCCAGGATAAGTACTCCCGAGATCAGCGGCGAATCACGCAGCGCGAAGTAGCAGATCACTACCGCCGCCGCGGCCGCCACCGCCATGCCCGGATAGGGTTCGGGATTGCCAGCGATGGCGAAGAAGAGCATGAAGAGAGGGACAACGAAACAAAGCAGCTCGTGAGAGTGTGTGAGGAGTCTGTCACCACGAACGTAGACGAAGAGTCCGATGAGTGCCGCCAGCAGCGTGATGCTGATCCCGAAGCCGAAGTAGGTCGAAGCCGTCGCAGTCGCGAGCCAGAAAAGTGTAATGATCGCGGCCACGGAAAATGGGACCAGCAATGCGGTGCGCATCGCCGAGCGTCGGCTCTTGACCTTGGCTTGTCGTGCGATCCAAGCACGCAGCAGCCGCGCATGTGTGAAAGCAAGCCCGCACTCGGGACATCGGCCATCGGGTAGGGTTGAGAGGTCGTATGCGCAGTCTGGACAATGTGAGACAAACAAAGATGGCACGTCTTCCTCAGCGGGGCCGTCGCCATCCTTAAGTTTCTCGAGCGAACTCTTGTCTGTACGCACTCGATACCCTCTCTTCACCGCTCACGCCCAGCTCACTCCTCGCCAAGCTCCGCGAGCAGCCACGCGTGGCTTCGCGCGCCCATCCTGAAGCACTCAAGCTCGAACTTCTCGTTGGGGGAGTGGACTCGGTCGTCATCAAGACCGAAGCCCATGAAGATGGTGTCGAGTCCCAGGCGCGCTTTGAGCATTCCCGCGACTGGGATGGAGCCGCCGCTCTTGATGAGGTCGGGCGTCCTGCCGGTGGCGCGCTTGACGGCACGGGACGCCGCCGCGAGGTGTTCGCAGTCGATGGGCACCGTGACGCCGTGCCCACCGTGATGGTCGGCAAGCTCCCAGCGGCAGCCCGGCGGCGTGCGATCCTTCAGCCACTTGAAGAACATCTTGGTGATTTTCGCGGGGTCCTGGTTCGCGACCAGGCGGAAGCTCACCTTGGCCGAGGCCTTCGCCGGGATCACGGTCTTGGCGCCCGCGCCGGTGTAGCCGCCCCACATGCCGTTGATCTCCGCCGTCGGGCGGCCCCACTCGCGCTCGAGCGCCGTGAAGCCCTTCTCGCCGATGTCGGCGTCCTTCTTCAAGCCGATCTTCTTGAGCGCCGATGCGGCGTTGAACTTCAGCCGCTTCCAGTTGTCGCGCTCCTTCTTCGAGAGTGGCAGCACGTCGTCGTAGAACTTCGGGATCGTGACCTTGCGGTTCTTGTCGTGGAGCTGCGCGAGCACGCGCGCGAGCTCCGTCAGCGGGTTGGGGCAGCGTCCGCCCCAGAGCCCAGAGTGCAGGTCCTGATTCGCGGCGTGCAGCGTGATCTCCGTGTATGCCAGGCCCCGCACTCCATACGTGATGGCGGGGCTCTTGCGCCCCAGCATGCCGGTGTCGGAGATCAGGCAGACGTCGGTGGCCTCGAGCTGCTTCTTGCGTGACATCACGAAGGGCTCAAGGTTGGCCGAGCCGGACTCTTCTTCCCCTTCGAGCAGCACCGTGATGCGCGCGCCGTTGGTCGCGTGGCCGCTGGTCTCCTTCCAGGCGCGAAGCGCTTCGAGGAACATCATCACCTGGCCCTTGTCGTCCACGGCGCCGCGCGCGATGATGCGCTTGCCGCCCTCTTCACCCTTCCGCGCCTCGCGCACGACAGGCTCGAAGGGTGGGCTCTCCCAGAGCTCCATGGGGTCGCAGGGCTGCACGTCATAGTGTCCGTAGAAGAGCACGTGCGGACCCTTGTAGTCCTCGGAACCTTCGATGGTCGCGAGCACGATCGGGTGGCCGCTGCCGGTGCCGTTCTCGGCGACCTTGCCGGTCTCGCAGAGTTCGGATGCAAAGCCCAGCTCGCGGAGCTGCTCCGAGGCCCACTCCGCCGCGCGGCGGCACTGGCCCTTGAAGGCCGGGTCCGTCGAGATCGAGGGAATCCGGAGCCAATCAATCCAGCGCTCGATGGACGCTTCCTCATTGGCTTCAAGCCAAGCGATGGCACGCTGGGCCGCAGCCTTGGCGTCCGACGCGGAGGCAGGGGTGGAGGCAGGGGTGGAGGATGGGGCGGGGAAAGAAGTGGAGTTGGCTGTGCTCATGGTCGTCATGGGTGGCTCGGCATGGATGGTGCGATGAAAGAACGCCGTTCGAGCGGAACCTGCGGCTAAGAGCGTATCCGGGCTTGGGTTGATCTCGATCGCGGGGATCGAGGTTGTCCGCCGCCTTGCAACGATGCTCAAAGAGCCGAAGGCCTTATCGCCCTTAGCCGGGCCATGGAGGAGCGAAGCAACGACACCCCCGAACACAATGCCATGGCTGAAGCAGATGAAATGGCTCGAAGTGACTTCGCCCCCGCCCAGTGCACGAACCGCCGCCGCAATGGCACCTCTGCGGCCGCGCTGCTGCTCTGCTGTTCTGCTGCTCAAAGAGGCCGAAGGCCTCATCGCCCGTAGCCGGGCGGTGGAGGAGCGAAGCGACGACACCCCCGGAAAGCCTCCTCCCGGCTTCTTCTCATCAGCAGTCCGCAAGGACTGCTCGTCACGCCCGCTCACTCCCACACGTATCGCTCATCCCACGCGACGTGATACTTCCGGAGAAAGGCACGCATCTCGTTCTGGAAACTCACCTTCACGTGATGCTCCTTCTGGTTCGCGATGTACGCCCGTAGCGCAGGCTCCCCGGACTGACCGATCGAAAAGGCGAAGTACCCCTCCTGCCAGGCGAACTCCGTCATGGCGGCGTCCGCGGCCTTGATCCACTTCGAGGAGTCGCGCTTGATGTTGAGCAGCAGGTCGGAGAGCGCCACGGTCTTTCCGAGGCTCACCACCATGTGGACGTGGTCCGCCGTTCCATTCATCGCGTGGAGAGGCGATTCCATGCGGCGGCAGATGCCGCCGACGTACGAGTATAAGTCGGCCTTGATCGGCGCGGCGATCATCGGAGTGCGGAGCTTGGTCGAGAAGGTCACATGGACGAGGACCTTGGTGAGGGTGGACGCCATAGCGGAAGATACCGACGAGCAGCCCGTCGGGCTGCGGGGAAGACGGGGATAAAAGGGCACCGTCGCATCGTGTCCGGGGGTGTCGTCGCTTCGCTCCTCCACACCCCGGCTACGGGCGTAGAGGCCTTCGGCCTCGAGATCGAACGTCAAAGAGTACGGGATTCGCGGCACGTTCTTTGCGAAAGCTCACGCACACGAAGCATGCCGAAGAAGCAGACACCACGTTTAGAGTCGCAAGACCCAAGCGCAACAAACCACTCCCAAAGAAGCACGCCCCACGAAGAATGCCCGCGAAGAATGCCCAAGAAGAATGCCCAAGAAAGCTTGACCCGCCAAGACGCCCCTCGAGGCACGCCCCACAAACCATGTCCCCCAATCCTTGCCCGACAGAGCGAACCCAACGAACTGAGCACCGCGGCGTCCGCGCCGCGTGCGGCGCTGGCACCTACCTCGAAGCCTTCGACGAGTGGTCCCGGTCGCGCGCAGCCGACAGCGGTGTTCAGATTGTGTAAAGGTCAGAGGTGTCGGTTTGGAGAGGAGCGCCGCGGCGAGGGGCGCGCGAGGGAGATACCATCCAGCTCGCTGGCGGGACGCTCTGTCCCAGTTCGGGGAAGTCGGTTCAAGGCCCTTGGTCGGGTTGAGCGTCTGGCGTGTGCGTTTTCGGTAGGTCATTGCGCCGCGGGCTGTTCGTAGGCCGCGGCGATACACGGAGTCCAACGCATGCAGGGCGTGAAACCCTGGCAACTCGCGGTGATCGTGATCGGCCTCCTTGTGGGGGGCGGGCTGATTGCGTGGCAGGGTTTCGCCTCCGATGAGGTGAGGTTGGCGGATTCGATCCTGCTGGTGGATGTGACGACTGGA
>JBBQGR010000175.1:0-5776 GCA_038323185.1 Phycisphaerales bacterium
GGTGCCCTCGGCGGCGATCCGTACCTTGCTCGACCTCGCGCCTGCGATGGCGTCGCTGCTCCGCGATGGCAACGAGGTCGAGGTGCCGACCTCCGAGTGCAGGCCGCCGAGATCGTCGTGATCCGCCCGGGCAGCGGATCCCGGTCGACGGCGAGGTGACCGAGGGCAAGTCCCAGGTGGACGAATCGATGCTCACCGGCGAGTCGATGCCGGTCGACACCGTGATCGGCGCGATGGTCAACCAGTCGAGGCGGTGCCGCTGGCTGCGCAGCACGAAGCACAGGTGCCGGCGCCAGTGCGGATGCGCTCGGGTGTGGCACCAATGCGCCGCGTGTCCGAAGTGGTTACACGGCCTGGCCGTGCGCACGCGGTACAGTCCGCGACTGGAGATCGCGATGCATGAGGCGCTCTCGGCGGACGAGTGTAAGCGCGCACACGAGCCAGGGCTACCACGGCGACTGACGGGCGCAGGGGTGTGCTGGGACGGGTGGCGACGTCGAAGCGGAGCCGAGATCGAGCTCGGGTCGTCGGTAGGTGGGGCGCGGGCGGGGCGATCGGCGGGACCTCGGCGGGGAGGCCGAGGTGCTCGAGGAGGTCGCGCGCTCGAACGCGTGATGGGGCCTCATGCCATCGGGACCACCGCGCTCGTGGTGCGCGCGCGATGCCAGCGTCCTCACGGGCCGGCGTCGTGGCGTGCATTCTGCATTCGGTGACTGACGAGACGAGAGGATGGGTCCATGAAGCGACGAAGCTGGGTGATCTGGTGGCTGGCGTTCGCGCTATCGCTGAGCGCCTGCAATGAGTGCACGACGGGTCACGGAACGCACGACAACAACCAGGCGCAGCCCAATGACGGCATGCATGGCACCGGCATGAGAGGTGGCAGCGCGAGATGAGAGCCGTCACAAACGTGGATGTCTTCCGCAATCTTTCCAAGAGGAGCCTGCCGATGCGAACTCGAGTGATGGTGTCGTTGGCGGTCGCGCTGTTGCTGAGCGCCTGTGGTACGTCGAAGACGGGACAAGCCCAGCAGCCCGTGAGCAAGGCGCCGCCGTCCGGCGGCATGTCGGGCGACATGATGGCCGACGGCGGCATGCACGGTTCCATGATGGAGGGCGACGAGCACCACGGGCAGATGGGCTCGATGGCCGATATGTGCCCCATGCAGATCAAGGGCACCACCGCGAGCGCGGAAGACGTCGAGGGCGGCGCGGCAATCAACTTCACAACCACCGCCGACGTCGCCGAGGTGCGCAGCCGCATCGCAAAGATGGTGGCGATGCACACCAACATGCACGGCCGTGGCATGGGCGGCGGCATGGCTGGCGATGGCGGGATGGCGATGAGGAAGGGCGAGATGATGGCCGCCACCGTGAAGAGCGATGATATCGAGGGCGGCGCTCGCGTCGTCTTCACGCCCACGGACGCCACCAAGCTGGACGCGCTACGCGCCGAGGTCCGCGATCACGCGACGAAGATGATGGCCGCTGGCGACTGTCCGATGATGATGATAGGTGGCAAGGCGATGCCCTGATTCCTGACCGTTGCCACGCCGTTGACAGCCTGCGAGGCAGGACGGGCGCTGGGACGGGTGGCGACGGGACCCACGAGCAAGATGTGTAGGATCCAGTGAGCGCGGGCGAGCCGCGCATGATGGTGTTCCACGCCTTCGCTCTCGGAGCAGGGAGATGAAGCCGCCGGGGAAGACTCAGAGCACGACGCGCACGCGCTTCGCGCTGTCGTTCTCGATCGCCCTGGCCATGTCCGGGGTCGGAATCATCCTCCCGGTGGTGCCTTCCCACATCGAGCGCCTGGGGCTCGCCGACGCTTCGACCGCGCAGGTGGCGCTGCACGTCAGCTTGCTCGCGGCCGGTTACGCGTTCATGCAGCTGCTCTTTGCACCCCTCTGGGGTCGCCTTTCGGATTCCCTCGGCAGGCGGCCACTCTTGGCGATCGGTCTCATCGGATTCGCAGCGGGCCAGGCAACGTGCGGCGTGGTGTCGTCGCTCTGGGCGTTGTATGCGGTCCGTCTGGGAACGGGCCTGTTCTCGGCGGCGATCATCCCCGCCGCCTTTGCTTTCGTGGCCGACACCACCAGCGACGAGGATCGAACGCGAGGCATGGCGCAGCTGAGCGCGGCAGCCGGCATCGGCTTCGTCATCGGCCCGGCCATCGGTGGACTCCTCGGCGGCATCGACGTCCAAGCCATCGGGCTGCCCGTCGCCAGCTTCTCGTTGCCCTTCTTCGCGGCTGCAGCTTGCGCGCTGCTGGCCCTCTTCACGTTGCGCTGGCTCGAGGAGCCGGTGGTCCCGGCGGTCGCAGAGCGTCCCGCTGCGGTCGGTTGGCGCGCCCTCGCCCGTCGGATCGGGCTGCCCTTGGCGGTGGCGATGGTCGGGCAGGTCGCCATCGCGCTCTTCGAGACCACGTTCGCCCTTCACGCCCGCGATCACCTCGGAATGGGCCTCGTCGAGGTCGGTCTGGTGTTCATGGTGTGCGGCCTGACGATGCTCGTCGTCCAGATCGGCGCGGTTGCGCCGCTCGCACGGCGGTGGGGAGAAGCGCGTCTCGCCTCGGCGGCCCTCGCCCTCATGGGGCTGAGCCTGGCCATGCTGGCTGTGGCGCGTGGCACCGCCAGCGTCTTCACCCTGGTCGCCCTGTACGCGATCGGGATGGGGCTTCTCACGCCGGCCATCTCGGCGCTCGTTTCCAGGCGTGGCGGCGCGCACGCGGGCGCGGCGCTGGGACTCGAGAGCGGGGCCAAGAGCCTGGGCCAGATCGCGGGTCCTGTGCTCGGCGGGGTTGTCTTCGGCGCTTCCGTGGCCGTTCCGTTCTGGCTCGCCAGCGCATTGCTGCTCGGCCTCGCGCCGATCTTCGCCTGGAGGGCGGCTCCCCCGGCCGTCCGCGCCATGGAGAGAGCGCCATGAGCGAGAACCGGTCAACCTCCCTCAAACCTTGCGGCACGTTTCATGCGTACCGACTGATCGAACAGAAAGCGAGCGATCGATGATGGGCTCATGGTGGTGGCTGTGGATAGTTTTTATCTTCCTGTTTCTCGTACCGCCGCTCGGATATGGGTGGGGCTATCGCAGTTGGGGGGCGCCGTACCCGAGGTACGTCCAACGACGCCGGGCTGCCGCCACGGGCGGTTCGGCGAACTTCAACCACCAGGCTTGGGGCTTTGGTGGCGACTTCGTGTGGATGGTGATGATCATCGGCGTGTTCTGGGCTTGCGCAGCGCTTTGGTGGCGGTGAGCGAGCGATCACGTGCACACCGATTCGCCACACCGTGGCGGTTGACACAGTTGAACACCCTGAGAGAGCCATGTTCCTGCGCAGGCTCGCATCTCGCTTTCACGACGGCGCCGATCGCGCAGAGGCCTCAAGACTCCATCCCTCACTGAAGCGGCGAGTCGATGCAGACTCTGTGTGTCAAGTGGGCGCGCAACGAGGCATGTGAACGAAGGAGACACAATGAAAACGAGCGTTATGGAAGTGCATGACATGCTCTCGGTATGGAGTGCGGATGAAGTCGAAAAGCGGGTCGGCGAAGTGCCAGGTGTCGAAAGCGTTACGGTGAATTACGCTGCGGGAAGCGCCACCGTGCGCTACGACGAAACCCGGCTCGGGGTCGCTGATATCAAGTCGGCCGTGCGCCAACGCGGGTATGAGCCCGCCGCGCCCGCCGCCGATTCGCCGGGCGACGAAGCCCACGCAGCACAGGGCGCGGGCGCGCAGCCCGCAGCTCCTGCGCCCGCTTCACCGAAACCACCTTCCCCGGCCCCCGCGGCGGCCGCGCCTGCGGCTGAAGACCAACCGCAAGACAAACCGAATGAGGCAACAACATCCAAGTAGGAGACGATCATGACGAAAGCGAATGCTTCACAAGAAGCCGCCGGTGGATTGCCGCAAGCGTTGAGAACTGCTCAGGAGGCGATCCATCTCCCGGAGGTCCAGGAGATGCTTCGCAGGCTGTCTGAATACAACCTCGGCGTTTGCATGCCGCACATGCATGACGAGCGAACTGGTGGGTTCCAACAGCTTGCGGATGAAGTCATGCAGGTGGAATCCGGTCTGGCGGTGTCCTTCCGGCCGGCAGAAGAAATTGCGGGCCAGGCAGATCGCTTTCTCCCCGTGGGATGGTTCTGGCGCGCCGGTGCAGCGACACCCACGGCAGTGTGCGAAATGGAAGGACCCGGCGATACACCGCGCTACGACAAGAAACACAAGATGTGAGCGGAACCCGCGGCGGTGCTTCATCTTCCCCGGCGGCCCCTGCTGAAGATCGTAAGGAAGCGCGATGAAAACGAGCGTTATCGAAGTGCACGACATGCTGTCGGTGTTGAGCGTGGATGAAGTCGAAAGGCGGGTCGGCGAGGTGCCGGGTGTCGAAAGCGTTACGGTGAACTTCGCCGCGGGAAGCGCCACCGTGCGCTACGACGAAACCCGGCTCGACGTCGCCGATATCAAGTCGGCCGTGCGCCAACGCGGGTATGAGTCCGCTGCGCCCGCCGCCGCCTCGGTGGGCCACGGGCACGAAGGCCACGCAGCACCGGCCGCGCCGCCCGAAACTCCTGCACCCGCTTCACCGAAACCTTCCCCGGACGCGCCGGCGGCCGCGCCCAAGTCTGACGCTGCGCCATCGGCGCCGGCAGCCGCCTCCCACAAGGGGCACGCGGCGCACGACGGGAAGTCGGCCAAGGCCGAAGGCAAAGACGCACCCGACGCAGCCGACCATCATGCCCACATGGCGGCGGACTTCCGGAAGCGGTTCTGGATCTCGCTGGTCGTGACCCTGCCGATTCTCGCGCTGTCGCCGATGCTCCAATCGCTGGTGGGACTGCGCGAAGCCATCCGTTTTCCCGGCGACGTTTACGTGCTGTTCGGCCTTTCGTCTGCGGTCTTCTGGTATGGCGGCTGGCCGTTTCTCAAGGGGTTCGTCGAGGAGGTCAAGGCCCGGCAGCCCGGGATGAGGGTGCTCATCTCCGTCGCCATCGCGACGGCGTACGTCTACAGCAGCGCCGTCGTGTTCGGCCTGGCCGGCAAGATGTTCTTCTGGGAGCTCGCCTCCCTCATCGACATCATGCTGCTCGGGCATTGGATCGAGATGAGGTCCGTGATGGGCGCCTCGCGAGCGCTGGAGGCGCTGGCCAAGCTCATGCCCTCCGACGCGCACAAGCTCATGCCGGATGGCAGCGTGAAGGACGTGCCGCTCGGCGAGCTTTCGGTCGATGACAAGGTGCTGATCAAGCCCGGTGAGAAGATCCCGGCCGACGGTGTCGTCGTCGACGGCGAGAGCTCCGTCGATGAAGCGATGCTGACCGGTGAGTCGACCCCGGTCGCCAAGACGAAGGGCGGCAAGGTGATCGGTGGGGCCATCAACGGGGAAGGCTCGCTCACCATCGAGGTCAAGGGCACCGGCAAGGATTCGTTTCTCTCGCAGGTCATCGACCTCGTCAAACAGGCCCAGGAGAGCAAATCCAAAACCCAGGACCTCGCCAACACCGCGGCGATGTGGCTCACGTTCGTTGCTCTGGGAGGCGGCGTCCTCACCTTCTTGATCTGGCAATTCCTCATGGGTAAGGAGTTCGCGTTCGCCATCGAGCGCACTGTGACCGTGATGGTCATCGCCTGCCCGCATGCACTGGGGCTCGCCGTGCCCCTGGTGGTGGCTGTCTCCACGGCCTTGGCCGCGAAGAACGGCCTGCTCATTCGCAGCCGGCTTGCGTTCGAGGGCGCCCGAAAGCTGCGGGCCATCATCTTCGACAAGACCGGTACG
>JBBQGR010000176.1:0-5742 GCA_038323185.1 Phycisphaerales bacterium
ACTCCACCAAGCACCCCGCCGCGCACGCGCACGCTCACGCCCGCGCGCTCCCTCTTGTGGCAGCGTCTGGGCCACCCCGCGATCGCGCCCGCGATCCTCATGCTCCTGCTCGCAAGCGTGCTCCTGCTCCCACTCGCCGGCGCACGCATCTACGGCCGCTGGGAGACAACAGTGCTGAAGTACGCGCCATGGCTGGAGCGCTTCCGCCCCGCGCGCCTTGATCCAAGCGTCGTCTTCGATCTCTACTTCGTCCCCGACCACCAGCAGCGCCCCACGCCGCTAGACCCCGCCGATTACAGCGCCGACGCGTTGCGAGGCATCTGGAAGGGTGAACCCGCCGTCTGGGTCGGGCTCAACTTCGACGTCCGCCGCATCGGCTGGTTCGCGCCCACAATCGAGACCACGCGACTCGAAACGCGCCTGCAGCCCAACCCCTTCAAGCCTGACGACACCTGGTCAAACGCCAACCTCGAAGCCAGCAAGGCCGCCTTCGTCGCGATCCTTCGCGATCCGGCACGCAAGAGCCGCCCAGATCTCGCCGCCAGGTTCTTAGATGGCGACCACGTCAAGGGTCGCAAGCTCTGGTGGGGCGTCCTCTGGAACTACGCCACACTCGCAACGCTCGCGGCCTTCTGCTTCAGCATCGCGTCGCAGCCTGCCTGGTGGCGAAGGTGGGCCTCTCGCCGCCGCCTGGCCCGGGGCCGCTGCGGCCGATGCGCCTACGACCTGCAGGCGATGAAGACCTTGAATGCCGCCGTCCGCTGCCCAGAATGCGGCGAGCAGTGGGAGTTGGATCCGACCCCATGACATCCCCGCCCCATCCCCTCCACCCCCCTCCGCCCCGCCCCACCGCCGCCCCTTGCCCCCACCAGCCTCCACGCCTAACATCCCCTCCCCGAGACTGGATTCTCGTGGTCAAGTTCTTCAATCCTGACGGCCATCCCTGCGGAGCAGGGTGATCCCGTCCCGTCCCGCCCGGAAGGCGGCGAGCCATGCCCCCTCGCTGGGGCTTCGCGTCCGTCCTATCGGCGGCGTGCGCCCCAGCGACTTCGGTCTGAGTGACCTCGGAGAGCCCCCCATGCGTCGTCAAACGTTCCTCTTGAAGCCCGGCCAGCCCGTCAAGCACTGGCACATCGTCGATGCCGAGGGCGTTTCCCTTGGTCGCCTCGCCGCCCAGGTCGGTCAGGTCCTCATGGGCAAGCACCGCCCCGAGTATACCCCGCACGTCGATTGCGGCGATGGCGTCATCGTCATCAACGCCACCAAGATCGGCCTCACCGGCAACAAGGCCGACCAGCGCCTCAAGATGCGGTACACCGAGTACCCCGGCGGCCTCAAGACCGAGACCTACGGCCAGGTCCGCGACCGCAAGCCCGAACTCCTCGTCTCCGACGCCGTCCGGCGCATGCTCCCCAAGAACCGTCTCGCCCGCGTCATGCTCAAGAGCCTCAAGGTCTATGCCGGTGCTGATCATCAGGACGCAGGCCTCAACCCCGCAACCATGATCGTCGGCTAAGCCTCACAGCCGCCTGTCGGCTATAAGCCTCACGCCCGCACCAACACCCGGCCGCGGCCAACACCGCCGCGTCCGCCAAGGATGAACCGAGAATGAGCTCCCTGAACATCGCCTCCGGATCCGCCCCGACGCCCGCCACACTCGGCGGCCTCACCGATCCCACCCAGCCCGTCGTTCCCGCGGCCCAGCCCGCTCGCCCGCCCCGCGCCGCCAAGCCCGCCGACAAGCGCGGCTGGTGGTGGGGGACCGGCCGCCGCAAGCGCGCCGTCGCTCAGATCCGTATGCGCCCGGCCGACGGCGATAAGGTCGGCATGACCATCGTCACGGTCGCCAAGCCTGAGCCCCGCACCATCGAGCAATTCTTCGCCGAGGAGCGCGATCGCAACGTCGCCGTCGACTCTCTTCGCGTCACCGACATGCTCAAGCGCCTCCAGATCGTCGCCAAGGTCCACGGCGGCGGCTACATGGGCCAGGCTGGTGCCATCCGCCTCGCCATCGCCAACGCCCTTCGCGACTACGACCCCAACCTCGAGGGCGTCCTCCGCGACAATGGCTACCTCACCCGCGACTCACGCGAGGTCGAGCGTAAGAAGTACGGCCAGGCCGGTGCACGCCGCCGCTTCCAGTTCAGCAAGCGCTAAGCAAACACCCCCGCACGTCATCACCTCACAAGGGCAGGCCACTCGGCCTGCCCTTTTTCGTTCGCCTGCTTGTCCACGCTGCTTCACCGCCGCGCCCGCGCCGGAAGAAGTGGTCGAGTGGCCGCGACGCAAGGTGGTCAAGGTGGTCAAGCGGTCAAGTGGCGAAGTAGTCAAGTCGAAGACGCAAAGACATAAAACGCAGCGCCGTCGCCCGCAAACCGAAGGCACTCAACCACTCAACTACTTCCTCACTCGACCACTTTCTGCTGCCAAAGACCGTCCCTGTGCGCAAAGTGGCCGTCCATCGCCCCAATCCGCTAGACACCGACTCCGCCGCATGTATGGTACATGAGCGGTATCGGTTTGGTGTGTTTTGGTGCGGGTGGTCCGCGGTCCGAAACGCCCCTGCCTTTGCCGCGTAGGAGGTTGAGTCGTATGTCGAATGCAACTGGTTGTGCCAACTGGCTCAGGAGTCTCTTTGTGGCGGCGTGTGCATCGGTCATTCTGGTCGGGGCCGTCTCACTTCCCGGCTGCCTCGATCTCGGTCAGGCCCACGCCGCGCGGGCCGATGCTGTCGCACTTCGCACCCACATCGACAACCGCCTCACCGAAGCCACGGCGGCGGTCGCCTTGATGGAGTCCGGAGGCACTCCCCCAACCGACCCAGCCCTGATTGAGGCACATCGCAGCCTCGCGGCCGACCAATCTCGTCGCCGCCACATCGATGCCCTCATCCAGCAAGTTGACGAACTTCTCACCCAGGCCCAGGTCGCATCCAACCAGCCCCCCAGCCCAACCCTCCCCGGCACCCTCATCCCTGACCCAACCAACATCCTCAGCCAGACCCTCCCCGAACCCCTGCGCTCCCCGATCCTCCTCGGCTCCGCCGCGCTCGTCGCCCTCATGCGGGCCGCCCAGCTCAAGCGAGCCCTCGCCTCCGTCACCCGCGCCATCGACGCCGCGATGAAGCAAGATCCCGACTTCAAAGACAAGTTCCTTCAGCACGCCCACACCTTTCGGACGATGCAGACCGCAACTGCCAGGCGGGTAGTCGACGAACTCAAGAGGCCGCCAGCAATCAGGATTCCGATCTGAAACAGGCACTGGGGACAAAGCACTGGGCACTGGTGGCAAGACAAAGCAGAAGGCACCCGCCCGTGACTCTCGTCCAATGCCTAAAGCCTCTCTCAGCGTTCCTCCGATCCTCTCCGCGTCTGCTTGTTCTGCCTTTGCTTCCTCCTCCCCAGTGCCTTGCTCCCAGTGACTCACTTCAAAGGCCTTCCCTAATGCCCAGTTCCCAATCCCCAATCCCTTCTCATTCCCGCTCCGCCTTCACGCTCATTGAGCTGCTGGTGGTCATCTCCATCATCGCGCTCCTGATCGGCATCCTTCTTCCCGTCCTGGGCAGCGCCCGCGACACCGCGCGCCGAACCAAGTGCCTCGCCAACCTCAAGGGCATCGGCGTGGGCGTGTCGCTCTACATGCAGGAGGAGAGCAAGGGGCTCCTCCCCAGCGTCCGGCCCTTGAACGATGGCGACAACGTGAACGACCCAACCCTGCTCGACGTCCTCTCGAAGTACACCGATGCCCCCGTCCCCTTCGAGCAGTCCGACGGCGACTGGGTCGTCTCTGATCCATGGCGCTGCCCCAGCGACATCGGCGGCAGCGACGCCGCCACCAACTTCCGCCCCCGCTGGAGCACCGCTGGCACGTCGTACGAGTACACCCCCGGCATCCTCATGGTCGTCGCCGAGATCGCCACCGTGAGGCAGCCCCAGATCGGCATCAGCAAAGCCTTCGAGATCGCACGCCCGCCCCTGACCGTCCTCATCGACGCCGACGACTGGCACAACCCGCGCTTCAATTCCAACACCCGCAGCGAAACCCCGCAAGAAGCCCGCTGGGACCGCAACGGCGTCTTCTACGGCGACTGGCGCGCCGACAAAGCCCCCTTCCTCACCCAGGAACGAGCCGAAGAGATCTTCGCCGACATCGTCCAATACGGCGGCGGCCTCGGAGGCTGAACGACCAAAGGACCAAGTGGTCAAAGTAGAAAATTCCGAGCCTCTTAATTCCAAAGCAGCTTCTGCAATCAACTCCGCGGCCTCCGCTCCTCTTCATTTTCTCCGCTTTCCGCCTTTGCTTCTCCCCTCGTGCCCAGTGCCCAGTGCCTTCTTCCCCCGAGACCACCCCATGTCTACACCCAAGTATCGCGGTTCGACCGGCACTCTGCATCGCCTCGCCGCCCCCTTTCGCGCGCTCGCAACCCTCGACCTCCGCTCCATTCCCGAGACCTTCGCCTCCGTCGGCACCTGGTGGCGCACAATGGAGCCACGCCGCCGCAAGCGCACCAGCGCCGTCGGCGGGGCGGCACTGCTCCTGATCCTCGGCGCGGGCATCTACCTCGCCCTCCCGCGCTTCCAGCCCGACTACGACGATGCCGACATCGACGACATCTTCGACTACACCCTCCTCTCTGATGAGTTCAACAACCTTCCCGTCGAAGAGCGCCTGAAGCTCCTCGGCAAGCTCGTGAGCCGCCTCAAGAACATGGGCTCCGGCGACAGCATGCTGCTCGCCTCATTTGCCGCGGGCATCGCTGGCTCTGCGCGCGAGCAGATCGAACGCAACGCCTCGCGCCTCGCCATCGATCTCTGGGACAAGCACGCCAAGGACTACGGCAGCGTCCCCGCCGCAGAGCGCGAGAAGTTCCTCGAGCAGGCCTTCGTCGACTTCGCCCGCACCATGGAAGCCGTCGGCGGCGAGATCCGCGACGTCTCCGACGACGAGCGCATCAACGAAGTTCGAAAGCAAGCCCAGCGCGACCGCGAAGCCATGGGCAATTCCAACAACCAGCCCCCGCCCCAGGCCCTGGGCCGCGTGTTCGAGTTTATGAACAACAACATCGGCAGCCACGCCAACCCCGAGCAGAAGACCCGCGGCCTCCAGATGATGCGCGACATGACCCGCACCTTCCGAGGCCAGAACATCTCAACCGGCAAGCCCAAGGGACCCGGTTGAACAACCTGCCGCCGGCGATTCGCCAGACTTCATGAGCAGACGCAGCGCACCCGCGCGCCTCACCGACCCTTCTTGAGCCACGTGTCGAGCTTGGCCCTTGGCCATGTGTTCACGCACGCTTCCCTCGTGCACCAGCCGCGGCGTGCGGTCATCACTCCAAACCGGAGGTTGTCAAAGTCACCCGGCTCGTGCACATCGCAGTCGATGGCGATCATCGCGCGGGCGTTGATGGCCTGCCGCACGTGCGTGTCGCGCAGGTCAAGCCGCATCCAGTGCGAGTTGATCTCGAGCGCGACCTTGTGCTCCACGGCCGCAGCGATCAGCCTCGCCATGTCGGGCGACAGCCCCGCGCGTCGATTCACAAGCCGTCCCGTCGGATGCCCAAGGATGTGGACCAGCGGATGCGAGACCGCACGGATCAGCCGCGCCGTCGCGGCCGGGGCGTCCTGCGTCAACGCCGCGTGCGGGCTCGCAACAACGATGTCCAGCAGCGCGAGCAGCTCGTCGTCATAATCGAGCGTTCCATCGACAAGGATGTCAACTTCAGAACCGGCAAGCACGCGG
>JBBQGR010000177.1:0-5741 GCA_038323185.1 Phycisphaerales bacterium
AACGCCGCATCGATGAGCTGCTGGACATGCTCGGCCTCGGCGGCGCTCAGTTCCGCCCCGTCCGCGAGTACTCAAAGGGCATGCAGCGTCGAATCGGCCTCGCGCAGGCGCTCATCAACGATCCTGACCTGCTGATCCTCGACGAGCCCACGACCGGCCTGGATCCGATCGGTACGCGCCAGGTCAAGGAACTCATCATCGAGCTCGGTCGGCGCGGCAAGACCGTCCTGCTCTCCAGCCATCTCCTCGCCGACGTTGAGGACTGCGTTGACCGTCTCATCATTCTCTACGGCGGGCAGAAGCGCGCCGAGGGAACCTGCGACGAGCTCCTCGTCACGCAGTCACGCACCACCATCGAGACCGACACGCTCGATGACGCCACCATCGCCGAGGTCGACCGCATCGTCCGCGCCCGAACCAACGGCAGCGGCGGACTCCTGCGCGTGGGCAAGCCCAGGCAGTCGCTCGAGCAACTCTTCCTCGACATCGTGGAGCGCGCCAAGGGCGAACAGCTCACAACATCGGGCGCAACCTCCGGCGGCCAGACCGCCTCGTTCCTTCGAGCTCCCGAGGAGCAAGGCTCCGCGCTCATCGACTCGCTCGTCAAGGCCAAGGACGAGCCCGCGCCGCGTGCCGCACCCGCTGCTGCGCAGGCTCTCTCGACGCCCGCCGGGTCCGATGCGCCGTTGATCGATGCGCTGGTCACGGGCAAGGCCGCGCCCGCTACGCCAACCGCACCCGTCACGTCCACCACCCAGTCGCCCGCCCCGACGCCCACGCCGATACCACGCAACCAAGGCGTTGATGCCAGCGTGATCGGTTCGCTGCTCGGAGGCCATCCCGACGGCGGCGCATCCGGCTCGCAGTCCGGCGGACAGTCTGGCCCAAGAGGTGGCTCGTGAAGTGGCGTGAATGGATCGCCAAGCTCGACTACATGCAGCAAGGGCTGTGGTTTAAGGTCGTCGCGTCCGTCGTGGTCGTCCTCATAGGGCTGGCCACTCTCCTGTCGCTGACGGTCGCTCGCGCCGCCGCTGAGCCAGCAGCCGCCTCCGCGCCGTTCGCGCCCGCAGTCGCCGCGAGCACCGCTGCGCCCACGGCCGAGGACGGTGGTGCCGCCGCCGCTGCCGCAGCCATCTCCAGCATCCTCGATGGTCGCAACGACCTCACGTCCACCTCGGTGGGCATCAGCATCGCCGTTGGTGTGGCGCTCGTGGTGGTCTGGCTCGGGCTGGCGCTCACGTATCTCGCGCTCGGGCTCGTCGCGCTGGTGGTGGCGTGGCTCCTGCCGCTGCTCGGAGTGCCGCGGGAGGCGGCGCGGCTCGGGCTCGGGGCCGTTGCGCTCGGCGCCGCGTTCATCGCGCTGATGCGCGGCGCACGGATGCTCCTCTTCTACCCGCACCCCATCATTGCGATCGCGCGCCACGTCCTCGACGAGGCCGTGCGCATGCGCGTCTCGGCCATCTTCGTCGTCCTCATCATCTTCGCCATGGCCTCCCTCCCCGGCCTGCTCGACGATACCCAGCCGCTGCGCTACCGCGTGCAGAGCTTCCTCCAGTACGCCACCGGCGGCATCTTCTGGCTCATCGCCCTCCTCATCATCCTGTTCTCCGTCGCCACCGTCACCTTCGATCAGCGCGATCGCACGATCTGGCAGACCATGACCAAACCCGTCTCACCCTTCTCGTACATCCTTGGGAAGTGGCTCGGCCTTGCCGTTCTCTCGGCCGTGCTCTTGTCGGTCTGCGGTGCGGGCGTCTTCCTCTTCACCGGCTACCTGCGATCGCAGCCCGCCCTCGGTGAGCGCATCGCGTTCGTCTCTCTCGGCAACGAATCCATCGCCGAGGATCGCCTGATCCTCGAGACTCAGGTCCTGACTGCCCGGCGCACGGTCGAAGCCCGCGGCGCCCCAGTCATCGAAGAGGCCTTCGAGAAGAACGTCCGCGACAAGGTCGCCGCGGAGATGGCCCGCCTTGGAGAGCTCTCCAGCGATCCCGCCGAGCGCCGCGCACGCGTGCAGTTCCTAGACGAGAAGATCCGCTCTGACCTCCGCAAGAACGTCGAAGCTTCCTACCGCTTCATCCCACCTGCCCAGGCCCAGGTCTACATCTTCGAGGGACTTCAGGACGCACGCGGCTCCACCCTGCCGCTGATCTTCCGCTTCCGCGCCGATTCGGGCACCAACGCCCCCGACGCCACCCGCGTCGTCTCCTTCGCCTTCCGCGGCGGCGAGATCGTCGTACGCAAGCTCCCCCCCGGCCAGTTCTCCTCCTTCCCCATCCTCCCCTCCGCCATCGACGCCAACGGCACCGTCGAGGTCCAGATCTTCAACGGCGATGTGACCCGCGACCTCACCAACGCAGAGGGAATCTCGTTCCCAAAGGAAGGCCTGCAACTCTCCTTCTCCGTGGGCAGCTACCGGGTCAACTTCTTCCGCGTCATGGCCGTCTTCTGGGTCAAGCTCGCCTTCCTCTCGATGGTCGGCGTGGCCCTCGGCACGTTCCTCTCCTTCCCGGTCGCGACGCTGGTGGCCCTCACCATCTTCTTCGCCGCCGAAGGCGCCAGCTTCCTGACCGCCGCCCTCGACAACTTCTGGACCGAAGACGCCCAGGGCAAGACCATGTACTTCAACACCGCCGTAGCGTTCGTCGCGGAGTGGATCGCCTGGGCATTCCGAACGTACTCCGACCTGCGCCCCACCGAGCGCCTGGTTGAGGGCAAGCTCCTCGCATGGAGCGAGGTTGCACATGGCACGCTCGTGCTCGGAATCTGGACCGTGATCCTCTACGTCGGCGGCGTACTTGTCTTCGCTCGGCGCGAATTGGCGATCTATTCGGGCCACTCGTGACGTACGTGTGGTGCAGGCCGTTCTGATCGCGGCTGGCCTACAGCCGCAGGCTTGAGAGCAGTTCCAGAACGCCGCCCCGCTCGGGGCAAGGGGCGTTCCCATCCGGAGGTCATGGCATGACGCGCGATACGCGGACTCAACTCATCGCCTTCGTCGCCATGCTCGGCTTCCTTGGCGCCTCCACATCGCTGGCCGTCTCCCTCAGCGGCATGCTCGGCCGCTACAAGCTCACCTACGCCGACCGCGCCGAGGAGGGCCAGCCGCGCGAGGTTGCACTCGGCATCGCGATGGGCGCGTTCCGCGGCATCTTCGTCAACTTCCTCTGGATGCGCGCCAACGACATGAAGGAGGCCGGCAAGTTCTACGAGGCCGTCCAGCTCGCTCGCACCATCACCAAGCTCCAGCCCCGCTTCCCCCGCGTCTGGGTCTTCCACGCCTGGAACCTCGCGTACAACATCTCCGTCCAGACCCAGACCCCCGAAGAGCGCTGGCAGTGGGTGAACCGCGGCATCGAGCTCCTGCGCGACGAGGGCATCCCCGCCAATCCCAACGACATGCTCCTCCACAAGGAGCTCGGCTGGATCTTTCTCCACAAAGTCGGCGGCTTCACCGACGACGCCAACCCCGTCTACAAGCGCGCGCTCGCCCAGGAGTGGACCATCGCCCTCGGGGACCCGCCCACCCGCGAGGCCGCGGGCAAGAGCCGCGAGGAAGCAATGGCGACCTTCGCACAGTGGCTCCGCCAGTTCTCAACCGCGCCCGACACCATGGCGCAGCTCATCGAGAAGGAGCCCAAGGCTGGCGAGCTGGTCGCGAAGATCCGCGAGCTTGGCATCGAGCCGGGATGGGACCTGCTCGGCCGCTACGAGCTCTGGTCGCACATGGCAAACTCCAGCCAGCATGAGTTCTTCGCCAAAGCCTTCGGCCAGAAGACTCAGGGCGTCGGCGCGCTCATGGCCGACCCGCAGTTCAAGAGCGCCTGGCCCGCGCTCCTCGCGCACCTGCGCCGGCGCATCCTGATCGACAAGTATCACATGGAACCCGAGCGCATGGTGCGCTTCACCGAGAAGTTCGGGCCCATCGACTGGCGCCACCACGCCGGCCACTCTCTCTACTGGTCGCAGCGCGGCGTCGAGGTCGGCCTCACACGCTGGACCGAGTACAACAAGCGCGACTACGACTTCATCAACACAGACCGCATCGTCGCCCAGTCCGTGCAGGACCTCTTCCGCTCGGGCGAGCTCTACTTTGACTTCTTCTCCTCCATGATCCCCAACCGCTACACCATGCTCCAGGGCGTGCCCAACGCCCACTTCGTCCAAGCCTACGGCGACATTATCGATGAGCAGCGAGCGCGCTCCTTCGCCGATGCCACCGACAACCGCGGCTTCAGCCCACTCTCTGCTGGCTACGAGAACTTCCTGCGCGACGCCGTCATGTTCTTCTACCGCCGCAACGACATGCAGGCCGCCGAGTATTGGCTCACGCGACTGCGCAACTTCCCCGCCGCGAATCTCAACGACCAGGAACGCCGCGACCTCACCAGCCGCCCGATCTCCGAGTTCGTGGAGAAGGAACTCGCCACGCGCCTCTCCTCGCCCAGCGTCATGATCCAGCAGGTATCGGGCGCGCTGATCGCCGCCTTCTCCAGCGGCCTCCTCGGGGGTGATGAGGAACTCTTCCAGTCGCAGTATGAGTTTGCCATCAAGGCTCATCGTTACTACATGCAAGAGCAGGTCCGACGCACCGTCGTCGGGGGCGAGGGCACGCAGCGCATGGAGCAGATGGATTCTGACTTCCGCGTTGTTGCCGGGGTTCTCTTCGCACAGTTCATGCAGAACCTCGGACTCGATGACGCCGAACGCGTCTACGACATGGCCCCCAACGACCTGCGCCAGTGGGCCTACGGCCCCCTAGAGGACCTCTTCCGCCAGTCGCTCGACAACGCCATCAAGCAAGCCGGAACCGACGCCAAGATCCGCGGCTTCAACGAGATCTTCCCCGAGCCCAAGGACATGACCGCCTTCCGCGTCGAGCTCGAAGCCATGATGAAGGCAAGAGGCGGCGCGGGCTCAGGCGTGGAGCAGAGGTGAGTGCGGGGAAGGCATCAGGGACTAGACACTGGGGACTAGGGTCGGATCAAGAGAGGCAGTCGGAACGAGGCATTCGTGGTTGGGCATTCGTGGAAGAGTAAACATCCATGCCGCTTTTCTAATGCCGAACAACAAATGCCAATTGCCTGTTTCACTTGTCCCGTCTTCCCCCGCCCCCAATCCCCAGTCTCTTCCCCTCTCACGCCAGCTTCTTCATCGCTCTCGTGCACGCAAAGTCGATGAGCGCCACGACGAGGATGATGAGGATCATCATTGTCGCGACCTCGCGATACTGGTAGGCCTTGATCTTCGCATCGATCAGGAAGCCAATGCCGCCCGCGCCGACGAGCCCGAGCACCGAGGCCGAGCGCACGTTGCTCTCGAACCTCAGCAGACTCTGGCTCACGATGAAGGGCAGCGACTGCGGGATCACGGCCCACGACACGGTCTGCAGCGCCGAAGCGCCACTCGCCTGCACGCCCTCGACCTCACCCTTTCGGATCGTCTCGAACGCGTCCGCAAAGACCTTGCCGAGCACGCCAAACGTGTGCACCGCGAGCGCCAGCGTGCCCGCGAACGGACCCAGCCCCAGGATCGCAACGAAGATCAGTGCGAGCACGAACTCGTTGAAGCCGCGCGACGCATCAAAGAGCCGGCGAACAACACCCGCAATCATCCATCGCAGGCAACGCCGCCATCGCTGGTTCCCGCTCACAAAGACCAGCAGCGTGCGCTGCGAGGCCATGAGGCTGAACGGAATCGCGAGCACGACGGCGAAGAGCGTCCCCCAGATCGCGATCGCG
>JBBQGR010000178.1:0-5735 GCA_038323185.1 Phycisphaerales bacterium
AAGGGCGACGATCGCTTCGCGATCTCCGGCGAGGTCGCGGGGCGATTCAGCGTGAAGCCCTACGTCGTCGGCGACTGGCTGGTGGGCATGTACGTGATGGAGAATGCAGAGTTCAAGGCGCGCGGCGCGCCTGGGACGTGAGAAAAGCGAGAAGGAGGGAGAGGCGATAGGGCGAGGCGGCGAGGCAGTGACCAGAAGATCGCCCAGAGCGAGCCTTCGCTAGCAGCCTTCTTCTTCACCTGCTTGCCTGCTTGCCTGCTTGCTTCACGCAAAGACCGACCTGAACCCCAGCGCTCTTCGCATGTCGGCGATCTGGCCGGTGTGCGCGCCGTTGTGGAAGATCATTCTTGCGACGAGCAGGTAGATGGGCATTGGCGGCGTGCCGGGGGCGCCCCAGACCGTGGGCGCCGCGAGCGCCTCGTCGCTGGCGCTCTGCACCGCCGCCGCGAGGCGGTCGCAGGCTGCGTCGTAGATCTGCTGGCAGCGTGCGAGGCTGGGATAGCGGTCGTGGTCCAGCGCGGGCGCCGAGCCGAAGGCAACGTCATCGCGGTGGAAGCTTGTTGCGGGAGTGCCTCGGGCCTCGATGGTGTTGCTGATGTCGCGCTCTGGCATCGGTGATCCATCAAGGCGTTCGGCGACACGATGGAGCGTGAGGGCGAGATGTCCGAGCGACCACGCGGCGTGGTTGGGCAGATTGGGAGGCTGCGTTAGGCGCGTGGACTCGTCAAAGCCCGCGAGGTAACGGGCCAGCAGTCCCTTCGTCGAGAGCACGCCTGCCGCTAGAACGTCCTGAGCCCTGAGCATGGATAGCCTCCTGATTCTCGCGCGTGACGGCACGTGATGGCGCGTGATCCCACATTATTCGACATGATCGCGCGGACGTAACGGACCGCAAAGCACCCGGAAGAGATCGTGAAAAAGACCGCACAGCCAAAGACACAGCTTGCCCGGAAGTCCAGCGCTCCCGCCCAGGACGGCGCGGCGCTCGTTGATTTCTATGCCGATGCCGAGGTCTACGACATTCTGCACGGGCCCGGCACCACGCGCGACGTGGCGGGGCTTTTCAAGATCGAGCGGCGGTTCCTGGGTCCGCCGCCCGCTCGCGCCAAGGATGCCCGCGTCTGGCTTGAACCCGCCTGCGGCAGCGGCCGGTACCTTCTCACTGCGGCGCGCCGGGGCCGGCGCTGCTACGGCTTTGACATCGAGCCCGCGATGATCGAGTACGCGCAGGCCAGGGCCTCGAAGCTGCCGCGTTCGGCCTTCGCGCCGGTGTTCTACGTGGCGCGGATGGAAGACTTCGATGAAACGCCAGAAGGGCGCGCACTCCCGAAGGTCGATCTGTCCTTTAACCTCATCAACACCATCCGGCACCTGCGCGATGATGATGCGATGCGTCTGCACCTCTCCGCGATGGCGCGCGCTCTCGGGCCCGGCGGGATCTATGTCGTCGGCCTGCACCTGACTGCGTACGGCCGCGAGCCCATCACCGAGGATATCTGGAAGGGAAGCCGCGGCACGCGCGAAGTGTCGCAGGCGGTGCAGTACATCCCCCCCACCGGCCCTCGCGGCGAGACCGCCCGCGCCGAGCGCGTCATCAGCCACCTCACACTCTCGCGCACTCGGCGCGACGGCACGCGCGAGGAGGCCCATCGCGATAGCGTCTACACGCTGCGCGCCTACAGCCTTGAGCAGTGGCGAAAGATCGTCGCTGAGTCGGGCCTGCGCGAGATCGCGAGCATCGATGAGGAAGGCGAGGACAGCCCGCCGCGCGAGGGCGGGTACGCGATCTTTGTGCTCGGGAAGTGACGACCGAGTGTGCGGAGGGCTATCTCGCGCGGCCTATTGAACCTCAATCGACCGATTCACTCGCGCCGATGCCTCGCGATCTTCGACCGCGAGCGAAAGACGTGTTCCCGCAAGTTCCGCCGCGGCGGCAGGGAAGACAAACTGTCGTATCGCCTGGCTCCCCGCGGGCAGGTCCTTGATCAGCCCCTTCATGCGAGGGCGATCCGGCGCGAAGGCCGTGAGGTCCAGCGTCAAAGGGCCGGTGCCGGTGTTAGTGACTGAGGCCTCAAGCACAAGGTCCGTCGCGCCGCTGGCGCTCACGCGTGAGAACGTGCGCAGGTCCACGACGACGTTGCTCAGCCCGATCGTCACCGGGCGGCGAACGATGATGGGCTCCCTTGCCGATGAACCCGAATCGAGCAAGCACCTGAGCACAAACTCGCGGTCCCCGACCTCGGCCAGCGGGCTGAACGCGATCGTGATCGGGACGCGGGCGGTGCCGCCGGGCGGCGTGTTGATCGTGAGCGTGCGAGGGGAAATGCGCCAAGAGCGATCACGCTGCGTCCCTTCGCGCTCAAAGCCCCCGGGTTCAAGCAGCGTGATGGTGCCCGAGAGGGCCGATGGCGATGGATTGTCCACGACGAGCGTGAGTTCCTGCGTCTGCGTTGTGGCTTCCAGCCGGGCGGGCTCGAAACGGATGGAGGAGAGCACGCGCAGCAGCGCGACATCAACACCCTCGACGAAGATGGGCTGTGAAGTCAGCGGCTCTCGCAGCAGCGTGCGCCCGCCGCTGTGGCCAGGCGTGGTGCGCGGCGCGCGGGCATTGCCCATCAGGTCAAAGACGCGGACCGACTCTGGAATGCCGACGTAGGTCTCGAGGATCGCGGCCTGCGGCGCTGCACTCTCGTTCCAAGCCACCAGCGCACCGCCCCGCGTCGCTGGCGCGCCCGGGCGCGGCGCGAGGAGATAGCAGATCACTCCCGGCGCGACAGGAAGCTGGCCAACGACGCGCCGGTCTGCCAGGTGCTCCATGATGGCGTGGAACGCCGCGAGTTCGGGGCGCGGGTTGAGCGCGGGCCGAGCTGCCTCGGGCATGGTCCAGGGCTCTTCGAGCACGATCGACGCGCCACCATCGCGCGACGCTCGCCACACCTCGACGACGCGCTTGGCCATCTCCGCAATCTGCTCGGCGCGATCATCGCTTCCGGTCGGACGGCGCAGCAGCACGGTGGACGCGGTCTCTCGAGCGCCCTCGGACGTGAGGAGCCCCGACCAGCCCGCCGCCGCGAGCGAAACCGCCGCGGGAGTCATCGTTTCGGGAACGCTGATCACTCGCTGCATGGGCGTGGCCCCCAGGAGACTCGGCGCAGAATCCCAGAGGTCCGCGGCACCAAGCAGGAGCGGCGAGGGCAGATGGCGCTCGAGCGCAAGGCCAACCAACCGCGCCTGCGCGCCGGTCGGAACTCGATCAATCGAGTCCACGCGCCAGCGGCTCACGGTCGCGCCCAGCGTCTCAAAGACTGGTTGCGCGTACGGCAGCCACACCTTCTCATCGCTGGCCATCACGGTCCAGAGGTCATCGCGGCCGGCCGTGAGTGTGGCGTTCAGGCTCGTGGGGACCACGGGCAGGGTGAGGGTCACATCCGCGCCAGCGGACTGGATCGCCGCGATAGTGATCGCGCGCGCCTCGGCATCTTTCAGGATCGTTTCGGGCGTGGAGGCCGCGTCCCACGCGGGGAGCGTTACCGATCCGACGCCAACGCCGCGAACGATCGCGGGGAGATCTCGCGCCGCGACGTCGTTCCACTCGCGAGCCTCGACACCGAATCGGATCGCATCGCCCGATGTGCCCGCGTTCCAGCCCGGGCTGACCGCGCCGAGCCAGAGGAAGTCGCAGGTCGTAACGCCGACCCGCCCAATCTGGCTCGTCAGCGACATCGACGCGCGATACCAGCCAAGCCGCGGAAGCGTCGGAACCCACTGCCGATCAAGGCGCCCCGAAGTCACCCGCTCACGGCGCTCGTCCACCACCACGCCGCGATGGTCGCGCACTTCGAGAGAGAGATCAAGGTCTTCACCCGAAAGATCGCGGATCAGAAGGGAGAGGACCGGCCGATCGGGAGCGCGAGTGATTCCCGCCGGTGACAGGCTTCGCAGCTCGACCCGCGGCAACTGCACCACCGCAACATCATCAAACCACGCCGAGCCCGAGAGATCCTGCGAGAAGATGTGGTTCTTGTCCGCGAGCTGCTCGGGCGTTGCGCGCTGCCGCGGCTGGAGCACCTGGAGCTCGTGCTGCACCCACGCGGCCTCGGACCAGCGCCCTCGCAGCTCAACACTCACCTCTGTCCAGGCCCCTTGCGAGATCGTCGGCGTCGTCGTGACTTCCGAGTCCGCGATGACCTTTCCTGATCCATCAAGGAAGCGCCCAACCACTATCGCCCGCGCATGCTCAAGTCCTTCGGTGCGAATCCAGGCCGAGATCAGGTAGTCGTCGTCGGGATAGATGGGAATCACGCCCGAGGAGAGCGTCATCGATGTGCTGCCGCCCGTCGTCGGTAGCCTCGCCGCCCCCTCGCCGCGATGAACGATGGCACCGTCGCCCGAGTACAGCAGCACGGCGTGGTTCCAATGCGGAAAGCCCGATCGGCGTCGCTCGGTGCCGGGCTGATCCTGATCGCGAGACCAGTGCTGCGGCAGTTCGCCGGGATTGGTCTCTCGCTCTTCAAAATCAAAGAGCGAGACAATGCGCCCCGCGGTCTTCGGACGATTCACGAGCGGGCCGCGAGCGGACGAGGCATCCTGAGAAGCGGGTTCGCCCGCTGGTTGCCCGGACTGCGGAGTTTGATCGGATCCACGCACCTGAGCAAGAGCGCACGATCCGCCAGCCAGCAGCATCAGCGAAACCAACGCACGCCGAACGCCGAGGCCCAGCGGGCCCGCCAGCGGAATGGATTCTCGTGTTGGCCTCGCGCGCATGCGGTGAGTATCGGTCCCCGTGGGGTGTGCGCTCAAAGATCCTTAGCTGGCTTGCCCCCGCACCACGCACCCAAGCGTCGTCCAAACCATTACTTACGACGTCCCGTCCGCTCCGCAAGGATCGTGGCGGCCACGTTCATGAAGAAGAGGCCAATCGCGGCGTAGACCAGGCCAAAGACCAGCGTAAAGAGGGTGTACGCAACGACCCCGACCCTGCCCAGATTGAATACCTCGTACGACTCTCTGAATGAATCGGGCCAATCCACCCCTCCGTTCACGGCGACCATCGCCGCGGCAAGCGGGTTCGTGATCGCGATCATCGACATCAGCGTCTCCGAGCCGGACCCGAAACTGATCGACAAGAAGATGAGCAGCAGGATCGGAATCAGCGCCCACACCGCGACCCAGACACCAAGGTTCAGCGCCATCGCCACCACCGTGCGACCGCACAGCACGCTGAAGAGCATGCCCGAGCCCAACGCCGCCAGCACGACGCCCGTGTAGATCAGGAGCAGTTGGATGATAATGACCGGGTTGCACTCCCCCGAGAGCACGCCCACCACTCCGATCACGACACTCGCGACGATCGGCAGCAACATCAATCGACGCGCCGTCCCCAGCACCTTCCCGAAGATGATCGCCCTCGCCGTCAGCGGCGTAGCGAGCAGCACTTCCAGCGTGCGACTCTCCCTCTCGCCCGCAAGGCCAGAGGCCGCACCAATCGCCGCGAGGAGTGCCGTGGCGAGGGTCAGCACCACGACGCTGACGTAGAAGTATCCTTCACCATCGATGTACCCGAACATCGCCAGCAAGACGGCCGCGACGGGAAGACCGAGCAACACCATCCATCCGCCCAGACGCGATCGGAAGGCACGCTGGCGAATCTCCCGCCACGCCACCGGATGGTCCGAGACCTCGCGCGAGATCAGGGCCTGATGAACCAACCCGCGCTTGGATTTCGATGACGCAGC
>JBBQGR010000179.1:0-5727 GCA_038323185.1 Phycisphaerales bacterium
CTTAGCCGCTGAGTTGTTGGGGGTGGGCATGGTCGCGGCCCCGTTTGAGGTCGGGGGTTGACGCCGCGGGGTGCGGGGCTGGGTACTATCCGAAGTCTTGCGGCGCGGCGTTGGTCATCGATCTCCTCTTGGGAAGGAAGCGCGGGACTGGCGTGGCGTGTTTGATCGGGAGGCGTGTTTTTGGGCTGGCGGTTGCGGCGGTGGTCTGAGAAGGCGGAAGAGCTGAGGCCGCGGCGACGGGCTTGCGCGACGCTTGTGGAAATCTGACGAATGATGGTGCGACGGATCGGGCGCGGCGGGCGCGACCTGCGCTGAAAGGGCGCGGGGAGGGAGGACGCGGCCGCTTGGACGCAACACATCGAAAGGAGTCAACACAATGGCGAAGGCACTGATCGAATATCAGAAAGAGCTTGACGAGATCAAGCAGGCTGTCGCAGCGTTCAACGATCCGATGAAGCGGGACGCCCAGTTCGTGGGGCAGACGCCGGGCCTGCTCATCAACGGTGAGAAGGAACTCGGCCTGCGCATCCAGGCGCTGAAGGCCAAGGGCTCGAAGGGAACGAAGACCTCCGACTTCATTGGCGATCCTGAGGTGAAGAAGTTTGCCGACTCGATCGAGAAGCTGCTGGTGGGGCTCGAGGCCCAGGCCAAGACGATGACGGACCTTCGTATTGGCCCGATCGCGATGGCCGTCAAGCGATTTCGCACGTTGCAGAAGGACATCAAGGACGACATCGCCTCACGCAAGAAGAGCATGAGCACGCTGGTGGGGGCGGGCAACAAGAGCCTGCCGGACCTCGTGAAGCTTTCGGGCGACGTCGACACGTTCGGCAACGACCCATCGTTTGATGCGATCAACATGGCGTCGCAGAAGGTGGACTATCGCAAGGGCTGCGAGGCGCGCGTGAGCGCGCTGATCGCGGGCACGGCGGCGGAGATCGAGGAAGATCTGCAGCCCGAGACCGACCAGCAGGCGCTCAACGTTCGTGTCCTCCATGGCGTTGCCACCAAGGCCAGAACGCTCTACACCAAGATCGGCGAGGACATCAAGAAGGCCAAGGCCGCGATTGCGGCCAAGAAGACGATGGACCTCACCAACGCCAAGGTGAGCATGAACAAGACGTACAAGGAGCTCTGCACGGCGGCCGAGCCGTACGAACGCGCGCAGAAGAACACGGGCCTCATGTCCGACGTCGCGGCCTCCAAGGATCGCGTCAAGATCGAGGCGGAGATGAAGCTCATCATCTCGTTCAAGACCAAGGCCCATGCCGAGATGAAGCCGGTGATGGCGGTGAAGTAACCGGGCGGCGTGGATTGCACAGGATGCTGGCTGGTCAGACCCCGCTCACGCGAGGTTTTTCGTGCGCACGTGGTCCGAATTTTCCGCGTCCAACGGCCGCGCGGGCCTCAAGGCCTGCGCGGGTTGAGCCGATGCTCCGATGTGAGTTCATACAGGCTCACCCTCGGAGCCCGATACATGGACAAGGCCAGCATTTCCGGATCACTGCTCATGTTCGGCGTCGTCGCGCTGGTCTGTTATCAGGCCACGCATGGCGATCTGATGTCGCTGTGGTCGGCCAAGGGCTTCTACATGGTGATCCTGGGATCAATCGCGGCGGTGCTGATGGCGATGCCGATGGACCGCATCAAGATGATTCCCGGGTACGTCAAGAAGTTCATGTTCAACAAGTCGCGCCCGGCGATTGAGACCATCACGATGATGGCGAGCCTTGCGGAGAAGGCGCGGCGCGACGGGATCCTGGCATTGGAGGGGGAGGTTGCGAAGATCGATGATCCCTTCCTCGCGAGCGGCCTCAAGATGGCGGTGGATGGCGTCGAGCCCGACACCATCGAGGCGACGATGCGTCTTGAGATCATGGCGATGCAGGACCGGCACAAGTCGGGCAAGAAGTTCTTCGACCTGATCAAGACGTATGGCCCGGGCCTGGGTCTTGTGGCGACGCTGATGGGCCAGATCGGCATGTTCAAGAGCCTGGGCGGCGACATCGCGACGATGGGGTACATGCTGGCGGTGGCGGTCGTTGCGACCATGTATGGGACGGTGCTTGCGAACTGCCTCGCGGGTCCGATGGGTGACAAGCTGGCGTATCGCGCGGGTGAGGAGATCCTTCGCTGCGAGCTGATGCTGCAGGGCATCCTCTCGATCCAGGCGGGCGAGAACCCGCGTGCGACGCTGGACAAGATGGCGGCGTTCGTTCCCGCGATGTCACGCCCGATGCTCAAGGCCGCGTAATCAGCTCGAATCGACCACGCACGGAGCCACTTCATGGCGCACGACAACAAAAACGACAAGGGCGACGCCCACGCGGACGGCCACGAGAAGAAGCACAAGAAGCACCATCACACCGCGCATCCCGAGCACGAGCATGAAGAGGGGTGGATCGTCTCGTTCGCGGACAATGTGCTGCTCATGATGGGCTTCTTTGTGATCCTGCTCGCGATGAACATGGGGCCCAAGGGCACGACGGATGGGCCGCCGGGCGAGACGGCCGACGACCGCCTGCTTGATCTCGCGATTGCCGTGCGGGAGGCGTTTCATAATCCTGTGTCGCTGAGCTCAACACTCGAGGAAGATCAGGCCCTGGTGCGGCGTTTGCGTCAGCGGCTGGGCAAGGGCGAGAGCAACGACCAGACCCCGCCCGGCGATGGGCAGCGGCCGCAAACGTTGCGCCCAACCGATTGGTCCGGCGATGGCGGCTTCGTGCAGTTCGGAGACAAGGAGGCGATCCTTGATCAGGACGCTCGTGACACGCTGGCGCAGATTGCAGAGCGCATCATGGGGACTCGCTGGATCATCGAGATCCGCGGGCATGCGAGCAAGTGGGAGACTTGGCGCGACGTCAAGAGCGGGCGCACGCTCGCGTATGAGCGGGCCTGGGTCGTGGGCGAAGAGCTCACACGGCGCGGCGTGGCGTGGGACCAGATCCGGCTGGTTTCCAGCGGAGATTCGGCCCCGATCATCGCGCGGGCCCGGACCGCGGACGAGGCTCAGACGAACCAGCGCGCTGAGATCCTTGTGCTCAACGAGGTCGTGCCGACGGATCCGTACAACGGCGTGCCGGAGAGACCACAGCCTGGGCCTTAGGCCGCAGGTCGATCTTGACGCGCAGTTCGCACCATCCGAGCAAGTCCACCACTTCAGCAGCGCGAGGCCAGATCAGGGGCTGCCCGAGCCGATCGGCGAGTCGGAGACGGGCGCGGTCCGAGAGCATGCTGAGCGAGCTCATCTCGGGTTCCTCTCTCCAAAGGACGGCGGCGTTTTGACCATGGAAGTACGCGTGCAGAGTGCGGGTGGTGGGCGGAAGGAACAGCCGAGAAAGGTGTGCGGCCAATGCTCCTTGGCGGCATCTTGTGGCTGCTTTGGTCGAGGCTAGCGCCCTAAACCTCTCACTGCAGGCAATGATCCGAGCGGAATCGGTCTGGTATTTGGCCGCGATAGTGGTAGGATGACGGTCCGCGCTTTCGATCCCACGGTCGCTTCCGCACCAAACAGATGCCACCCTCCACAACCCCCACAACCTCCACAACCCCCACGACCCACACCGTCAAGCAAGGCGAGCACATCGCCTCGATTGCTGATGCGTACGGGTTCTCGTCCTGGGAAACGATCTGGGAGGACGACGCGAACGCCGACCTGCGCAAGAAGCGTGCAAACCCCAACACGCTGCTGCCTGGGGACAAGGTGGCGATCCCTGAGCGGGTGGAGAAGGAGGAGTCGTGCGCGACGGAGAAGCGGCACCGATTCAAGTGCGAGTGTCCGCCGCTGCAGCTGCGGGTGAAGTTTCTTGATGTTGGCGGTGAACCGATCAAGGACGGGAAGGCGCGGCTCGGGCTTGGCGGCGATCTCATCACGCTGAATACGGACGCGGAAGGGATGATCGAGCGGCGGATCTCGGCGTCGGCGCAGAACTCGTCGCTGCGGCTGGAGAGCAAGCAGCTGGGGGAACCATTCGAGACGACGCTGGCCATCGGCGAGCTCGACCCGATCGACACCCGCACCGGCCAGATCGCCCGTTTCAACAACCTCGGCTACAACGCCGGACCGATCCGGGATGCCACCGGCCCGGATGATCAGGAGCGATTCAAGTCGGCGGTTGAGGAGTTTCAGTGCGAGGAGAAGATCAAGCCCATCGACGGCAAGTGCGAGGGTCAGACCCTTGAAAAGCTGAAGACGGTGCATGGGTGTTGAGGATGAAGAGACTGGGGATTGGCGGATCGAAAATGCCGTCGAGATTCTGGCGGCGAAGAGAGATTCAACGCATGAAGAGATGAAGCGTCTTTACACGCGCGTCTGACTTGCTTCGCCGCAAGCTCAATGGCGATAGAAAGTCCAACGACCTGTGTCGGCCCTCTTCGAAGGCTCAACCCCGAACACCGCATCCCTTCTCCTACTCCCAGTGCCCAGTACCCAGTGCCTGCTTATGTCTGACTCCGGCATTCTCCGAGCGATCACCCCCGGGACCGTTGCTGGCGACCACGCCACAGCCGACTTTCGGCTGCGCGTGCTGGTCGGCCCGGCGACGGAGGAGCAGCACAACACCATCCGGCCGACGATCATCCCGCTGGCATGCTGGCGCGCCGATGACATCACGTTCGAGTTCGGTTCGACGTTTCCGCTTCCGGCGATGGGCGAGGGGCTAAGGCACCTTTCGCAGCTGATCGAGTCGCACTCGGATAAGTCCACGGATCTCGCGCGCAAGCCGCCACTGTCGATTTTCGGGCACGCGGATCCCGTCGGCGACGATGCCTTCAACAAGCAGCTCTCTGGCCGGCGTGCTCACGCGATCTATGCGCTCCTCATCCGCGATACCAAGGTGTGGGAGAAGCTTCATCAGGACGATGGCTGGGGGAGCCGGGGC
Source organism: Phycisphaerales bacterium (assembly GCA_038323185.1). Classification (GTDB taxonomy): domain Bacteria; phylum Planctomycetota; class Phycisphaerae; order Phycisphaerales; family UBA1924; genus JBBASU01. The sequence goes on from JBBQGR010000179.1 coordinate 4,881, forward strand.
GATCAGATCATGCTGACGCGCGTCGGCTTCGACACCGGCCGCGATGACGGGGTGATGGACCAGAAGTCCAAGGACGCGGCGAAGGCGTTCCAGAAGTCCAAGGGGCTGAAGGACGACGGCATCGTGGGTCCGCAGACTCGCGAGAAGCTCTTCCTGGCGTACATGGATGCGCTGTGCGTGGATGATCAGGAGCGGCCGTTCACTGTTGCGAAGACGGACTTTCTCGGGCAGAACAAGGACCTGGACGGGAAGGCCGACTACCAGGGCTGCGGCGAGTTCAACCCCGCCCTCCTTTTCTCGCAAGAGGAGGACACCAAGTTCAAGAACGCGCAGGACAAGAGCGAGAGAAATCGCGAGAACTCACCGAACCGGCGCGTCATGGTCCTGCTCTTCAGACCCGGCAGCTTTGTCGACCCCGCCAAATGGCCGTGCCCCAAGGCCAAGGATGGTGTTGATGGTTGCAAGGCGCGGTTCTGGTCGGACTCGCAGCGGCGCCTCGCTCTGGGCGAAGAGCGTCGCAAGTTTGAGACGACCAAGGACACCTTCGCGTGCCGCTTCTATCACCGGCTGACGGATCGCTCGCCCTGCGAGCGGATGCCGCCGCCGCCGAAGGGGATGGGGTTTCTCGCGGTGCGTCTCTTCTTCCATGCGGAGCCGATGCGGGGATTGCTGGTGCAGTTCCACGAGCTTGCCGATGGCGAGGTCGGAGCGCCAATTGGCCCTGAGCTCTTCACGGACGAGACGGGCTTTGCGGTGCATCGTGATCCGGTGCTGCTGGGCAACTACGTCTGCCAGATCGAGCACCAGAAGCCCAAGGTCGTGTGCACGCACATCGATACGGCGCGGC
>JBBQGR010000180.1:0-5725 GCA_038323185.1 Phycisphaerales bacterium
GCCGACTGGTATTCGGTGCGCGGGACGGTGCGGATTCTGTTGCAACGCCTCGGGTCGCATGATCGCGGAACGTCTCGGCAAAGAGCTTCTGCCGCCTTCGGCGGCAGACTGCATTTCCCTATGACGAGGGTCAATCGATGATCCGAGAGCAGACCCAATACCAAGACGGCTTCAGTAACATTCGGCCTGAGGCAGCCCGGTAACCTTCTCGGTTGAGGCAATCCGCCGGCAGGAATAGTTGACGTCAGACAGTGAGCGGTTTGCGTAGCTGCCGAGTGTAGTGAGTCGTATGGCGTGGACGACGCTGTCGAACGCCGAGGATCGCAAAGGCTTCGTGACGCGGGTGCGCGAAGGGTTCGCTGCCGTGATCGAGCGCGGTGCGCAGCTGCCGCGGGTGCAACGCCGAGAAGCGATCCGGCAGGCGGACCGGGAGCCGTCACAGGATCGCAGCCCGGTACGTTAGGGGCTGGCCGAGAAAGCGCGCATCTGCCATGCGCGTGGCCGCTTGTGGAAAACTACCCGTTCACGAAAACGGGTGAGCTCCACTCACCAAGCCCGAGAAAGTACTTCCCTCACGGAGATCGGATTCAGCACCGACGCACAACTCTCCCAGTCAGCATCCTCAACCTTGCTGTACTTGGCATCGAAAGGATTTCTGGTGGCAGTAGTCCTGTCGATCAACTGACGCGCCGCCTGTTCTTCGTCAAGCGCAATCTGCACCCAGACATCTTCCAGTGTGTCTGGAATTTGTCCGAACAGCGCATGGATCGACGCGAGGCGAGTTGCGAGGACTTGGTGGACGCGATCCTCGACGGAATCCCGATAGCGCAGGTTGGCGATCCAGATCTCGTTTCTGATCTGACCAATACGCTGGATACGACCCTTGCGCTGCTCGAGCCGGGTCGGATTCCACGGCAAGTCGATATTAATCAAGGTTCCCAAGCGCTGAAGATTCAACCCTTCGGACGCAGCATCTGTGCCGAGCAAGAGCTTTAGGTCGCCGCTACGAACTCGCTTCTTGAGAGTATCGCGATCACAGCGCTGAAACCTGCCTTCACGCCAGACGCCGGACCGATTACTACCCGCGTAGAGTCCGATCTCCATGCCGGCGAACTCAGGGCGCTTGGCGAGCTCGTCTCCCATCCAGCGAACGGTATCGTAGTACTGCGAGAACAGCACACAACCCAAGTCTAACCACCGTTGTCTGGCATCCGCACGGGTGCCCAAAAGGTAATCGATCAGTGCCTCCAGCTTGGGATCTCTGTTGCCACCCTGCTTAAGTAGCTCCAGACACCGGTTTAGCGAAGCTATCTCGTCTTTCGCGAAATCCTTGAGCTCGCTCGCGCCCTGTGATGGCCGACCGAGTACTACTGCCTCCTCATCATCAACATCGTCCTCGTCCTCGATCTCGAGTGACTCGATCTCCGCCCCCAGCAGTCGCATCACTGTGCGCCGGCCGGCTTCCATGGAACTTCCCAAGCGCCGGAGCAGTAGTGTCTTGAAGAATCCGGCGCCTCGGACTCGCTGCTGCAGCAGTCGGCAGAAGACCTCCGCCTCTTCATAGGCGTCGCGCAAATACCCGCCCAGGGCCAATGCACCCTCATCGCCCTCGCCGAATAAGCGCACCGCGACTCGCGGCAGGAAGTACTCGCCCGTCGCCGGATTGATCGTCGCTTCTAGGTAGGCTCGGGTCCTGCGGACGATGCACCGAAGCAGCGGATTGAACCGCTGCCCATAGTCAGGCAGCAGGCTGTTCACCAACTGGACTCGGCGTAACGCCGGAGAAATGCGGCCCAATACCTCGGGCTGGAACTGCCACGTGCTGTCTGGCGCATCGATGTTTCGTCGAATGCTGTCAAACGCTGGGTCTTCGTGCCGAGACGGCAGTGGATCACGAACATACTCCCAGCCGTTAGCCGCATCCGTTGGGACCACAGTGGATCCCGTGGCAACGTTCAGACATCGGCTCGGACGGAACCAAGGGCTGCTCTGCGTCCAGCCGCCCAAAACTCCCGCGTTACCCTGGGAAAGAATGTGCAGCAAATCCCAGGCTTCCACGGGGTGCAGCTGAATGGGGGTCGCCGTCGCGAGAAGCATGCTTTTTGTTCTCTGCCCGATGTCGCGCAGAAACGCCATCAGCTTGTTAGGCTCTCCCCGCTCATCCACCTCGTCGTTGCTCGCATCGACTGAGGGCACGTTGCGGCGCCGCGCCCGATGCGCTTCATCGACGATGACGCAGGTGTACTGCTGGCTCTGCAGCTGATTGATCGCCTCGGGCAGACCCCGCACGACCAGTCCTTGCGACACCAGCCCAATCCGCCTGGGGCACTTCCCAAGCGACTTCACGCCTTCCGATGGGTACTCTAGGTCGTTCTCGTCGACCCATGCCCGGCCATTCCACCGTGCGGAAGGCAAGTGCAAAAGCTCCATCAATTCGTCCTGCCATTGCTGCAGCAAGGGCTTGGGCGCCAAGACGAGGATCGGGCCGCCGTCTGGATCGTTCAGAGCCATCAACATGGCCGCCATCGCGAGCTGGACGGTCTTGCCGAGCCCCACCTGATCGGCTAGCACCAACCGCGCCCCTCCGAGTCGATGTCGTTCCAGCGCCAGGCTGGCGAAGTACTTCTGATGAGGCCACAGGCCTTGTTCGCGCCGATAAACTGGGGTCTCAACAGCTGCCGAAGCCGCCGCGGTGGTTACGTCTTCGTGATCGAATTCTTCCGGCTCGATGACCTTGCGTTGAATGATGCGGCCAAGGTCCTGCGCGATGAACGGGCAGCAGGCCAGATCCACCGCGCGCGGATCGTTCCACAGCGCATTGAACTCTTCTTGCACCCACGCAATGGTTGCCGGGTCGTTGTCTTCCCAAAGCAGCTCGTAATTTACCTTCCAGGCCGAGGCACTTTCGTTGACGCTACCCAGGAAAGCCGTGGCTGAGCCATCAGCGAGGCGCACCACACCTGCCTTACCATGGATCAGACCGAAGGCCGAGTTTGGCAATACTCGGACCTCGATCTTCTTGCTGGTCAGGGCGTGATACAGCGCTTTGTACCGAGGCAGTGCGGGGGGTGGCGCCGCTTCAGGCTCGCCCGCACACCAACTTCGTCGAAGCGCCGCCTGGGCCGCAGCAGCGGTGATCAGATCCTGAGGATCGAGGTCTGAATTACAAATGATACGAATCGGCCCGGACACACTGGCGAGAGCTTCACCGGCTACTTCAAAGAGGCTAGACCGGAAATAACCAGCGATGCGGTCATACGACGCCGCGCCAGTCAATCGCTGACTGAGTACCGATTGATCGAGACGGTTCCGGCGGCTGGAGTGACGTTGCAACATTCTCAGGCGTGATCGTTACGCAGCCGGCCTGCCAGGAGTCGGGCGGCCTCGGAGTCTGCCACCCACTCGTCCATGCCTTCGGCATTGCCCAAAGCAGACAACCACTCAAGGAGACGGACGAAGCCCTCGCGCTTGCCCCAATAGCCCTGGCCGAACGTGTCGCGCAGGTATTGGCGGCCCGGCTCGGGGCTGTTGTCGGCGACGGCGGTTTCGCGGATGGCGAAGAGCAGGTGACGCAGCGGCGACGCGGCGAAGGGGTGCGGTGCAGACGAAGCAGCACGGCCACGGCGGGCAGGCAGGGTATCGATGGTAGCTTCGCCGATAGGGGCGAGGCCGGCGGCAGCGAAGCCACTCGGGGTGTGCATGCGGGCACCGTTGGCTTTGTCACTTTTCAGCAGGGGCTTGATGTTGGTGACGCCGAAGCCACGGGCCAGTTCTTCATACATGCCTTGGCGACGCTCGCCACGGCTTTCGATGTCCAGCGCCCGCAAGTAGTAGCGTTCGACCAGCGACAGTTCACGCCACGAGTTGTCGAGGCCACGGGGGATGAGCGTGTCGCAGGCGATGCCGAGCGCGCGTTCGATCACGGCCTGGAAGTCGCTCTTTTCGTTCTTCGCCCGCACGGCGAAGACTTCGTGCTCGACATCGCGGCCGTCGAGGTTGCCGTATTGGGTCAGCACCTTGAGCGCGGCGGCGTAGGCGGCGAGCTGGTAGTCGGCGTCGTTGAAGTTGGGTTCGCCGTCCTCGTCCAGCGCCTGCATGGATGCGATCTGGCGCTTCACTTCGTCTTCCACCAGCGGATAGACCTCATCGAGAAAGCCGGGCTGGTTGGCGATGCGCTTGCGCAGGACGAGGCAGACGGTGCCTTGCACGTAGTTGCCTTGCTTGATGCCCGCCGCTTCGGTCTCGGTGCTGATGGTCCAGGCGGCGGTGGCCTTGAGTCCGGCCGCCCACAGGATCATGCCGAGGTCGGCCCAGACCGTCGGGTCTTGATGGGTGAACATCACCATCTGCAAGCCCTCGTCGGGCATGTGCCGAGTGAGGTTCTTGTAAATCTCCACCATCGAGCGGCGGAAGTCCTCACCATCGCCGCGCACGGCCAATTCGGCGCGGGCGTCGGGCGTCCATTCGGGGAAAGCCTTGGCGAGTGGCTTGTCGTACCACGCGAGAAAGAAGTCACCGAGTTCGTGGTAATTGACCGCATCGGCATAGGGTGGGTCGGTGATCCAGAGGTCGCAGGTTTCACTGAGGTCGCGGGCGTCAGAGAGTTCAATTTTAGATATCGCAAATTCACCAATCACCGCATCCACAGATAAGACGGTGGATCTTAGTGCTAACAATGGCCGGACTGAGTAGTTACAAAGTGTGTTGAGAGCTTGGTTCGCAAAACTAGCCTTGCCCCCGCCAATTCCACCGCCTTGCGATTGAAGCCATTGGCATATCCGCGAATTCCAATTTGCAAATCGTCCGAGAGTTAGCAGACCAACCGCCGATGCCGATTTTGAGAGCGATTGAGAAAAGAACTCACTGGCGAACAAACCATGCATCAACAACTGCCTCGGCGTAAACAGATGATGCCAGTGGGTCCAGCCGCGCTCGCGAAACAGGCGATCGGTTTCAGCGCCACTTTCCGGAATCGCCTGGGACGGAATGAACCCCTCGCGTTGCCACTCGGCGAAACGTTCGCGCAGCAAGGTGAACACCTTGGCTTCTCGGGCAAGGTCGGCTCCATCGGGCGCTGCGTAGCGGCGCTTGCCCTCGGCATCGATCCAGCGGATGCAATACAGCCGTTCCTGAAACACATCGCCGGGGCGCGGCACCACATCCTCATTGCTCCAGCGACGCAGACCCTCGGGGCCGCGCAGTGCTTCAATCGACCACGAGCGGCTGGCGTCAAACGGATCAATCGCGCGGCTATCCACCGCCGTGGCACCCTTCTTCTTTTTATAGAGTTCGAGTTCGGCCTCCGACACAGCCACAATTTCTGGCTCCAGAAAGTCGGCACTGGCGGAACGGTGCCAGCGGGCGACGATGCGGTATTTCTCCGAGATGACCCAACTCGGGGCCAGCGGAATATAGAAATCGCAGCCTTCGGGCTTTACCTCCACGCAGTAAAGATACGCTTCGGCACGCTCGCCTCGCTCGTTGTGCTCGATGCCCCAGTCGGTGATTTGATTGTCTGCGGCTGCAAAGACTTTCTCCTGCACCTGCCGCACTTCGTCCTGCACGGCCTGGCCACCGCCGAGCAGATTGAGGCTGGCCCAGGTGAGTAGACCGGCTACGGGATTGAGATCAGAACCGAAAGCCTCGCAGCCGATGCGGGCGGCCTCAAACGGGATGGAGCCGCCACCGCAGAAGCTGTCGCCGACGCGGGGCGTGTGACCGAAGG
>JBBQGR010000181.1:0-5718 GCA_038323185.1 Phycisphaerales bacterium
CCGGCGACCACGTCACGTTGTACTTCAGCTGGTTCGTCGGATACTGCGGCAGCGCACCCACGCGCAGCGTCAGGTCATGCACCTTGTCCAGCTTCTTCGCAAGCTCATACGCCGCGATCGCGATGTACCCCGGCGCCAGCCCGCACTGCGGCACCAGCGCCACCTTCGCCCGCCCCGAAGCCTCAATGGCCCGCACCTTTTCCGTCGTCTCAACGTCCTCCGTCACATCGAAGTAATGGACGCCAAGCTCGTTCGCCGCCTCCGCCACACCCTCAACAAAGTTGAAGGGCAGCATGCAGACCACCGCGTCGTGCCCCCTAAGCGCCTCGCGAACCTGCCCCTTGTCCAAAGCGTCCACGGCGCGCGTCGCGAACACCTCATCGACCTTCATCATCCCAGACAGCCGCTCTCGCAGGCTCTGCGTCACCGCATCAAGCTGCCCCTGATCCCAGTCCGCAAGCGTCACCGTGTAGCTCCCGCGAGAGAACGTCAGCAGCATCTCAGCCACAGATTTACCAACCCAGCCCGCACCAAGCACCAGCACACGCATCGCCGCCATACTCGCTCCTCTCGCAGTTGAAACCAAGAACCTCGCAGGGCCTGAATTGTTCGCACCCCGCCACCCAAAAGCGCGTCCCAAGTACCACACCGGCCGCGGTACCATCTCGCCTCGCGGCGTGCCTCTTCGCCCGCGTATCACGCCATTCCGCTGGCGTGTTCCTCCGAGGCCGAAAGCCTCACCGCCCGTAGCTGCGGCGTGAAGGAGGCTCTATGACGACACCCCCGGAAAGCTCGCCGCAAACATCCAATCTTCACCGTATCTTCAGCCAGCCCGACGAGCTGCTCGTGCCGCACGCCAGACATTCTCGGCTCACGATCGGATCAAATCTGGACAATGAAGCCCTCCTCGCCCAACTCTCGCGACACTTCTACGATCTCCTTCCGACCACAAGCCCCCAATCACGTCCTGACACGTCCCGACACGTCCCGACACGTCCGGCAACCACACGCCGAACCATTCACCCGGGCCAAAGGCCCACACAGGAGACGGCTTCACATGGCGCGCACCCAGCTCTTCACCTCCGAGTCGGTCTCGATGGGCCACCCCGACAAGATCTCCGACCAGATCTCCGATGCAGTCCTCGACGCCATGCTCGTCGATGATCCCTACAGCCGCGTCGCCTGCGAAACCCTCTGCTGCACCGGCCTCGTCGTCGTCGCTGGCGAAGTCACCACCAAGACCTACGTCAACATCCCCGACCTCGTCCGCGAGACCATCCGCGAGATCGGCTACACCTCCGGCGACATGCGCTTCGACGCCGACTCCGTCGGCGTTCTCGTCGCTCTCAACAAGCAGTCTGCCGACATCGCCATGGGCGTTGATCGCGAGGGCGCGGGCGACCAGGGCATGATGTTCGGCTATGCCTGCCGCGACACCGCCGAGTTCATGCCTCTGGCCATCGACCTCTCCCACCGCCTCGTCGAGCAGCAGGCCCATATCCGCCGCGAGAGCAAGATCCCCGGCCTCCGCCCCGACGCCAAGAGCCAGGTCACCGTCGAGTACGAGGGCAACAAGCCCGTTCGCGTCGACACCGTCGTCCTCTCCACCCAGCACGACGCCTCCTGGAACAACCGCCAGGACAAGCTCAAAGAGCAGGTCACCGCCCACATCATCAAGGACGTTCTCAAGGAGTGGTGGAACCCCGGCATCAAGATCCACGTCAACCCCACAGGCCAGTTCGAGATCGGCGGCCCCCACGGCGACACCGGCCTCACAGGCCGCAAGATCATCGTCGATTCCTACGGCGGCATGGGCCGCCACGGCGGCGGCGCCTTCAGCGGCAAGGATCCCACCAAGGTTGATCGCTCCGCCGCCTACATGGCTCGCTACATCGCCAAGAACATCGTCGCAGCAGGACTCGCCGACCGCTGCGAGATCCAGCTCTCCTACGCCATCGGCGTCGCAGATCCCACCAGCGTCTACGTCGACTGCTTCGGCACCAGCAAGGTCGACGAAGAGAAGATCTCCAAGGCTGTCCGCGAAACCTTCGGCCTCACCCCACGCAAGATCATCGAGACCCTCGACCTGCGCAAGCCCATCTACTCTCCAACAGCCCGCCACGGCCACTTTGGCCGAAAGCCCTACGAAGGCCAGTACTTCGACCGCGTCAAGCGCGAACACCGCGGCGAAAAGATCAACTTCTTCTCCTGGGAAAAGACCGACAAGGCCGACGCCCTCAAGAAGCTCTGCTACTAACCGGCGGCAGCCTTCATCTTCTCTTCTTCTCTTCTTCTCTTTTTCTTGCGGGGCAGGCGGCCCGCCTGCCCTCTTCACTCCTCCCAAGCTCAAAACTCCAAAATCAGTCCAAAAGGCCCCCGAAACCAGGGGGCTTTCGCCGCGCCAAGTGCGCTTCAGAGTGCTTCATGCCTTGGGTGGTGTGCCGGTCCCCGGCACTCTTTTGCACGCGAGGTCTGGTGTACCGGTCTCCGGCACACCACCCAAGACGGCTTGGCAGGGATCATCATCGAGATCACAACATCATTCTCCTTGCAAGCGTCGGGCCTCGCGCCAGCCGCGTCGCTTGTGCTGAACGCCACGTGACCGATGATTGCGTTGATCGCTGCGGCAGCGCCGCCAGTGTCTGAGTTCATGACGGCAACTCAGAGCGCCGAGAAGGCCGCGCGGATCGACTGGATGTAGATCTCACTCGCGTTGATGCTTCTGATGAGCACATAAGCATTGTGCATTCCAAGCGGATGCCGTACACTTACAACATGAACTCTCGCACCCGCGTCACATGGGCGGCTCTTTGTCTGGCGATGGCGGCCTGCTTCGCGACAGGGTTCCAAGGCCCGCAGGCCGCAGCAGATCAGCCCATCGACGTATCCACACTCACGAATCTGGCCGAGCAGGGGAACGCGAGTGCCCAACTCACCCTCGGCCTCATGTACGACGAAGGCCTGGGTGTAGCCAAGAACGACGCCGAAGCAGTAAAGTGGTTCCGCCTCGCTGCCGAGCAGGGGAACGCGAGTGCCCAGTTCAACCTCGGCAACATGTACGAACGCGGCCGAGGTGTAGCCAAAGACGATGCCGAAGCAGTGAAGTGGTTCCGCCTCGCCGCCGATCAGGGGAACGCGTTTGCCCAGTTCAACCTCGGCGTCATGTACGCCGAAGGCCAGGGTGTAGCCAAGGACGATGCCGGAGCAGTGAAGTGGTTTCGCCTCGCCGCCGCGCAGGGGAACGCGAGGGCCCAGTTCAGCCTCGGCTTCATGTACGCCATTGGCCGAGGCGTGGCCAAGAACGACGCCGAAGCAGTGAAGTGGTACCGCCTCGCCGGCGCGCAGGGGAACGCGTTTGCCCAGTTAAACCTCGGCTTCATGTACGCCAATGGCGAAGGTGTAGCCAAGAACGATGCCGAGGCAGTGAAGTGGTACCGCCTCGCCGCCGAGCAGGGGGACGCGAGTGCCCAGTTTCTCCTGTCTGGGATGCACTCGCTAGGTGACGGCACACCGCAGGACTTCGTCCAGGCCTACGCATGGGCGAGCATCGCCGCCGCCGGTGGGCATGCGCAGGCACGAGAGCGCCGCGATTTCCTCTCGAAAGAGATGACCCGTGAGCAGATTGCCGAGGCGCAGGCCATCTCGGCCAAGTTCAAGCCGCGCCTGTTCGTTCCGAGCGCGACCGAGCCAGTCCCGGAGCAGCCCGCCACAACCACGGCCACCGGAACCGGGTTCTTTGTCTCTCCCGATGGACACCTCATCACCGCCGACCATGTGATCGCAGAGAGGACGCAGATCCGCGTGCGAACCCAGCGAGGCGAGTTTCCCGCGCGCGTCGTGCGACGCGACCCAGCCAATGACCTTGCGGTGCTGAAGGTCGAGGGCACGTTTGCGGCGCTGCACGTCTTGGGAAGCGGCCGACTTCGACCCGCCGACCGAGTCTTCACCATCGGCTTCCCGAACCCGGGCTTGCAGGGCTTCGCGCCCAAGTTCAGCAGCGGCGAAGTCGCCGCGCTCTCCGGTCCGGGAGATGATCCGCGCTTCATCCAGATCAGCGTTCCAATCCAGCCCGGCAACTCGGGCGGCCCGCTGGTCAACGCGGCGGGGAGCGTCGTCGGCGTTGTGACAGGCAAGCTAGATTCCATCAAGACGTTGAAAGTGACCGGGCAGATCCCAGAGAACGTCAACTACGCCATCAAGGGCACGATCCTGCTCGGGCTTCTCGAAGCCGTGCCAGGCTTGACAGACACAGCCCCGCAAGCTCAAGCCAATGCGTCCACCCCGTCCATGAACTCGGCCGATACCGCCAAGGCAGTCGAGGCCGCGACCGTGCTGATCATCGTCAGGTAGACCAATCAGTGAGAGCGCAACCTAATCCGCCCAACCCCTACCGCTCCACCGCTCGCTCTCTCTTCTCCATCGTGAACGGCCCCACCTTCACCGTCAGCCGCTCGCGCTCATGCACGAGGCCCGCCGCGCCATAGCTCGACCGCCGCTCGCGCGTCACCACCGCGCCGCTCAGCTCCAGCCGCAGCGTCGCCAGCACGCCATCAACACCGCCCGCGCCTCCCGCCAAGTGCTCCACCCGGTGCGTCGCCTCGCCGCGCGTGATCGACTGCTTCGCGCGCCCATCGCTCCCCACCTCCACCGACTCAACCTTCGCCGCGCTCGTCGCCACCGCGCCCGGCGCCAGCATCACCGGAAAAATCTCAATCGGCGGCACAAACGTCAGCAGCGTCTCACGCTCCGCATCTCGCAGCGTGCTCATCTCCACGCCCCCATCCGCACCCGCCCCAAGCCCAAGCTCGCGCACCAGAACCCACGCCCCCTCTTCCGTCGCACGCCGCTCAAACCGCAGCGTCCATCGCCCATCAGCATCACGCGCACTCGTCGTCCGACGCTCGCAAGCCCACAAGTTCGCGCCCCCCGTCCGCACCTCGCGCAGCAACACCTCACCCGGCGAATACAACATCTGCGGCGTCAAAGTTCGAGCCACGCAATCACTCGTGCTCGCGCCAACACTCGCACCCGCAGCCGCATCCGCCGCGCCCGCATCCGTCGCACGCGCGGCAGAAGTCTCCGGCCCACGCAGCGGCTCGGGCGATCTCGCGCATCCACCCAAGCACGCAGACCCGCATCCCGCCAACCCCCCAACCACAACCGCCAGCCCCAACGCGCCCGGCCAGGTCCCCGCCGCCCGTCCCGGACCGCCCCGCCGCACCACCGCATTCGCTTCGTATACTCGCGCCATGATCGATCGGCTCTCCTGGATTCCTGGTTGGTTTCTTCGCCACTCGCCCGCGCACGGCCCGGGCCACCTGCGCCTCACGCGCCTCACGCGCCCCGCACTCGCCGCGGCCGCGCTGCTGCTGTCTCTCTCTCTCGCCGCCTGCGACACCTTCCAACTCAAGCCCGGCGCCAAGGGCATCTTTGACGGCGTCGCCGGACCCGGCCCCGCCGAAGCCGCCGAATGGTCCATCGACAAGTTCGATCCCGACAAACGTTATCGCGGCACGCTCCTCATCGCCAACGCACCCTGGGCCAACGAGCCCGTCTACATCAAGCTCTTCACCGACAATAGCAACGATGTCGATCCCGGCGTCCGCGCCGCCGCCATCCGAGGCCTCGCCAACCACGGCAGCCCCGAGCACGTCGACATCATCGCCCCGCGCCTCGCCGACGAAGACCCCGGCGTCCGCGAGATGGCCGCCCGCGCCC
>JBBQGR010000182.1:0-5718 GCA_038323185.1 Phycisphaerales bacterium
AAACCGCGGCTTTGAGTCCCTCACCACCGACCCGCGCACCAGCACCGCGTGGTCGGCCAACGAAGAGGCGCTCACGAGCGATGGTCCCACGGCAACGCCCTCTGGAGGCACGGTCGTTCGACTGCTGCGATGGCATGTCACGCCGCTGGGCGCCGTGCCGGGGCCGCAGCACGCGTACGTCGTTGATCGCTTGCCCGGCCCGATGATCCCCGGCGGCAGCAGCGGCCTCTCAGAACTGGTGCTCCTGGACGATGGTCGCCTGCTCGCGCTCGAGCGGTCTCTCTCGCTGACCTCTGGCCTCTTCCGCAGCAAGCTGTATGAAGTGAACCTCCAAGGCTCGACCAACGTGGCGTCACTTCCCACGCTCGTCGCCGCGGCGTACACCCCGGCCTCAAAGCGGCTCCTTTGGGAAGGGTCAGTGCAGAATACGGAAGGGCTCTGTCAGGGTCCGCGGCTGCGAGACGGCCGCACGCTGCTCCTTGGCGTCGTTGACGACGGCGATCCGGTGAGCGTCAACTCGGTCGTTGCCCTCTCGCTGCGGGGCTTGGGTCCGCGTCCTGCGGCGAATCTCCGGGCCACTTCCGACTGATGCGCGCGCTAAAGTGGTGGCTCGTTCGCCGACGCCGCGCCTGGCAGGACTTTGTCAGTATCAGCGGCTCCCGGCGTTCGCACGATCCCCACGCGCTGGTCTCTCGAACGCCCGCCTCGCCTCATCGATTGTTTGCGGAGGTTTCATGCCAGGACTGCCCGCCTTGATCTGCTCCTCCAAGCTCATCCTCCGCAGTGCCGACGAGTCTTCGGGCGCTGCCGCAGCGCCCGAGCCAGCGCAGACGGGACGCGTCGTCGAGCAGGACATCCAGCGCGAGCTGAAGGACAGCTATCTCACGTACGCGATGAGCACGATCATGGACCGGGCTCTGCCCGACGTCCGTGATGGTCTCAAGCCGAGCCAGCGCCGCATCCTGTGGGCGATGAACGACCTCAACCTGCGCCCGGGCCGCAAGCACAGCAAGTGCGCAAAGATCGTCGGCGAGACGATGGGTAACTACCACCCGCACGGCGACGGCGCGCTTTATGCCACGCTCGTGGGCATGGCCCAGCTCTGGCGCATCCGCACGCCGATGATCGATCCGCAGGGTAACTTCGGGTCGATCGAGGGCGATCCGCCAGCCGCGATGAGGTACACCGAGGCACGCATGGCCCCCGCCGCCGCGGACATGCTGCAGGATGTCGAGAGCGACACCGTCGACTTCCAGCCCAATTACGACGACACGCGCTACGAGCCGATGGTCCTGCCAGCCAAGTTTCCCAACCTGCTCATCAACGGCGGCGTGGGCATCGCCGTCGGCATGGCCACCAGCCTTCCGCCGCAGAATCCAACCGAGGTCTTCGACACAATCATCCGCGTCATCGAAGCTCGCCTCGAAGACCGCGAAACGCCGGGCATCGATGAGCTCATGCGCGATGTTGTCGATGCAGAAGGCAAGATCATCCGCGTGGGCATCAAGGGGCCTGACTTTCCGACCGGCGGCGTGGTCCACGGCAAGCGCGGCATCATGGAGGCCTTCATGACCGGGCGTGGCAAGGTCATGCTCCGCGGCACCACCCACACAGAGGAACTCTCGAAGGAACGCCAGTCGCTGGTCATCGACGAGATCCCGTACATGCTCAGCCAGAACGGCCTGGTTGAGTGGATCGTCGACGCAGTGAAGGAAGAGAAGGTAACGGAAGTCTCCGACGTCCGCAACGAGAGCGGGCGCGACATGCCGACCCGCATCGTGCTCGACCTCAAGAAGGGCGCGGATCCGCGCGTGGTTGAGAAGCAGCTCTTTGAGTTCACGCCGCTGCAGCAGACCTTCTCGATCATCAATCTGTCGCTGGTCAATCGCCAGCCACGAACGCTCTCGCTGATCGAGATGGTCGAGTGCTATCTCGATCACCGGGGCGAGGTGATCCGTCGACGCACCTCGTACCTGCTGCGCGAGGCCAAGAAGCGCGGGCACGTTCTTGAGGGCATGATCCACGCCGTCTGCGACATCGACGAGGTCATCCGCGAGATCCGCGCCAGCGCCACGCGCGAGGAGGCGATCAATCGCCTCATGGCCCGGCGCTTCCGGCTTCCCTCAACCACGCCGCAGTTCATGGAACTGCCCGAAGCGTTCCGGCGTCGCATCGCGGATGCCGAATCGCTCGGCGGCTCGATCCTCACACGCGTGCAGGCCGAGACCATCGGCGGCATGCGCCTGATCCAGCTCGTCGGCCTTGAGATCGACAAGCTCATCGCCGAGTATCGCCGGGTTGCCGAGCAGGTCGCCGACTACGAGTCAATCCTCGCTCAGCCGCGCCGGGTCCTCTCGATGCTGCGCGCGGACCTTGAGGAGATGCGACTGCGCTTTGCACGCCCGCGCAAGACCGCGATCGAGGACGCCGGCGCGGATGTCTCGATCGCGGACCTCATCCCCGTCACCGATGTTGCGGTCACGATCAGCCATCAGGGGTACATCAAGCGCGTCCCGCTCGAGACGTATCGCCAGCAGGGCCGCGGCGGCAAGGGCATCAGGGCCAGCGAGTCGCGCGACGAGGACTTCATCGAGCACGTCTTCGTCGCCAGCACGCACGACGACCTCATGTGCTTCACCAACACCGGCCGTGTCTTCAAGATGAAGGTCTACGAGATCCCGGAGATGTCGCGCACGAGCCTCGGACGCGCCATCATCAACCTCATCGAGATGAAGCAGGGCGAGCGCACCTGCGCCTACCTCGCGATCAAGAACTTCGAGCAGGGGAGCAACTTCCTGACGTTCGTCAGCCGCGAGGGCATCGTGAAGCGCACGCCGCTCAAGGCCTACGCCAACGTGGGTCGCTCGGGCCTCATCGCCGTCGGGCTCAAGGAGGGCGACTCGCTCCTTGACGTCTGCCTTACCAGCGGCGTCGATGATGTTCTCCTCGCGACCGCTGGCGGCATGTCCATCCGCTTCTCCGAGCGAGACGCACGCGAGATGGGCCGCTCCGCCGCGGGCGTCAAGGGCATCGAGCTCGAAGAGGGGGACATTGTGATCGGTGCCGTCGTCGTTCCGATGATCGACCAGGGCAACGACAGGATCGTCACCAAGGACCCCGGCCTCTGCCTCCTCACCATCACCGAGAAGGGGCTGGGCAAGCGCACCCCAATTGACGAGTACCGCGTGCAGCCCGAGGGCGCACCCGCCTACAGCCAGAGCCGCGGCGGCAAGGGCCGCGCCGACATCAAGATCACCGACAAGGGCGGGAGCAGCGTCGCGGCCCTTGGCGTCCATACCAACGACGACGTCGTGGTCATCACCAAGGGTGGCCAGCTCGTGCGCATGCCCGCGATCGAGATCCGCGAGTGCGGCCGCTCGTCGCAAGGTGTTCGCGTCGCATCGCTGAACGAGGGCGACCGCGTCGTCGCGGCCGCCCGCGTCCCCAGCCTTGATCCTGCCAGCGCTGGTACGCTGCCCGCCGCGGAGCCGGGCCCAAGCACGGGCGACACCTCACCAGAAGCACACACCGGAACTCAGCCCGGCGCGGAGACAGACCATGGCGCGTGAATGGGACAAGGGCATCGTGATCAGCGAACTCTCCGACGAGCCCGCGCTCTCCGAAGAGATCACATCGCTCATCGACCGCATCAAGGGCTCGAAGAAAGTGCCGCACGTGGTGCTCAACTTCGCCCAGGTGACCTACGTCAACAGCTCGAACCTCGCCCAGCTCCTGCGAGTACGCAAGGTCCTGGCAGAGCAGGGCAAGACGCTCAAGATCTGCAGCCTGTCCGACCAGGTCTGGAGCGTCTTCCTCGTCACCGGCCTCGACAAGGTCTTCCGCTTCGCTCCAGACCCCATGACCGCCCTCGCGGGGCTGCAGATCGAGGACGCAGACCGCGGCGGATGATCCTCAACGCCACACGCTCCTCGCAACTCGGCCTAGTACGCACACACCATGCCCCACCCCGTCATCGAACTTCGCGGCGTCCGCAAGACCTACTTCAAGCCCGACGGCTCCATCATGGTCGAGGCCCTCAGTGGCGTCGAGGCCACGATCGAGCTGGGTGACTACGTCGCCATCATGGGCGCCAGCGGCTCGGGCAAGAGCACGCTCATGAACGTGCTCGGCTGCCTCGACCGCCCCACCGCCGGCGAGTACCTCCTCGATGCACGCAACGTCGCAAAGATGCCCGACGAAGAGCTCTCCGGATACCGCGGCCGCAAGATCGGCTTTGTCTTCCAGGCCTTTAACCTCATCCCCGAGCTCACGATCGAGGAGAACGTCAGCCAGCCACTCTTCTATCAGAGCGTTCCCAAGCGCGACCGCATCGCACGCGCCACCGCCATGCTCGGGCTGGTCGGCCTGGGCGATCGTCTGGGCCATCGCCCGCGCGAACTCTCCGGCGGACAGCAGCAGCGCGTCGCGATCGCCAGAGCGCTCGTCACCAGGCCCGTCGTCCTCATGGCCGACGAGCCCACGGGCAACCTTGACTCAACCACGGGCAACGCCATCCTTGAGATGTTCGACCGCTTCAATGCCGAGGGGATGACGATCCTGATGGTGACGCACGATGAGTCCGTCGCGGACCGCTGCAAGCGCGTGATCCGGCTCAAGGACGGCGTTGTATCAACGGACCTTCGTCGCGCACCCATCGAGGATCCGCTCGTCGCGGCGGGCCTCTGACTCACGAGATCTCTTCTACGCCACCAGCCGCTGCGCGCCGACCTCGGACCGCGCGGGCGTGATGCACAGGGCCGTCACGTCATCGGCCTGGTGCAGCGACCCGGCCTGCGCTTCGAGCAGCGCCTCGAGCCGCTCGACGCACGCCTGCGGGCTTGTGCTCGCGCCAATAAGTGCCGCCGCAAACTCGCCCGTGGGGTCTGGCCGCTGCCGCCGCTTGGGCCCCTCTTGCGGAAACGCGGCCTCGAGCCCATCGGTGTAAAGAATCAGCGCATCGTCGTCACCCAGCGTGACCGAGGCCTCATCAAACTCGGCATCAGCAAAGACGCCAAGCAGCGGGCCCTCCGTCGAGACCGCCTGCGCCGGGCCGGGTCCAACACGGATCGGATGCGGATGCCCCGCGCCCGCGATCGTTGCGCACCGAGTGACCGGATCGATCACGCCGTACACCGCCGTGACAAAGCGTCCCGACGCAAGGCACGACTCGCACAGGCGACGGTTGAGCGACGCGAGAACCTGCCCCGGCCCGATCGGCACCAGTGTTCCATCTGGGCCCGGCCTCGACATCGACATGCTGTTGGTCAGCACCATCGTGAGCAGCGCCGCCGGAACACCATGGCCCACCGCGTCCGCAAGCAAGAAGGCCACCGATCCATCCGGCAGCACCCGCACGCAGTAGATGTCGCCCGAGACAAAGTTCACCGGGCGGAAGAGCACGGCAAAGTCCAGCCCCGGCACGCTCGGCAGCGGGGCGGAGGTGAACTCACGCTGCACCGCCGCCGCGAGATGAAGCTCCTCGTGCAACCGATCCATCTCTGTCCTGATTCCGCCCGAGCAGCGCTGAGCCAGCGACGCCTCGCGTGCGAGCAGATCAACCGCCGACTGCCGCTCCGCGAGCGCGAACGCCATCGCCGCAACCGTCAATGGCGGGCTGTCCCACGCCATCGGAATCACGCCATGCTGCTGCATCTGGCTCCAGGCCTCCGGATCTTTCAAGAGCAGGATGGCCCCGAGCTGCGCATTGTGCAGGCTCGC
>JBBQGR010000183.1:0-5670 GCA_038323185.1 Phycisphaerales bacterium
CGTTCTCGTTGGCGCGGTCGCGCTCCTGCACGATGCGGTAGATGAGGATTGATGACGTGACGACGATCACCGCCGCGGCGGTCGCGACGGTCGCGGAGATCGCGGAGTGGCGCACGATCCAGCGCCACGAGCGGCCAGCAGTGCTGAGGTGGCGTGCGGTGACGGGCTCGCCGGTGAGGCAGCGGCGAAGATCCATCGCGAGCTCAGCCACCGTCGCGTAGCGCCGCTCGGGGGCCTTCTCGAGGGCTTTCAAGAGGACGGCGTCGATGTCGCGTGAGATCTCGGCGCGGTGCGAAGATGGCGCGGGTGGATCCTGATCGCTGATGGCGGTGAGCACGTCCTTGAGTGCGCCATCGCACTCGATGGGGAGCTTGCCCGAGAGGAGTTCGTACGCGATGACGCCCATCGAGTAGACGTCGGTTCGGACGCTGGCCTCGTCGGCCTTTCCGTTGGCCTGCTCGGGGGACATGTACGCGACGGTGCCGATGATCTGCCCTTCGCCCGCGATGGTGAGGGTGCGCTGGGTCTGGGTGCTGCCCATTTCCTTGGCGACGCCGAAGTCGAGGAGGTAGCAGCGGCCCTGGGCGTCCATCAGGATGTTGGAGGGCTTGAGATCGCGGTGGAGCACGCCGCGCTGGTGGGCGTAGTCGACGGCCTCGCAGACATCGATCACGGCGCGGAGGACGGTGGGAATGTCGGCGGTGCCCGCGGCGAGGCACTCGTCCATCGGCTTACCGCCGACAAAGTCCATGACGTAGAAGTAGCGGCCCTTTCGCACGCCCGAATCGATGATGCGGACAATGCCTGGGTGCTGGAGGCGCGCCACCACCTCGACCTCGCGTTCGAAGCGGTGGCGTGCGTTTTCGGAGCCGTGCGTGAGCTCAAGGAGGAACTTGATGGCGACGCGCCGGCCCGTGGCCTGCTGCATCCCCTCATAGACCACGCCCATGCCGCCATGGCCGATGCAGCGGATCACGTCGTACCCCTCAACGGAGGGCAGACGCGTGCTCATGCCGATGATGGAATCGCCGCCGAGTGAGCCAGCGCCGGCGACAGTGGCATCGGCGCCCGGGGAGAGATCGCGCGTGGCCATGTTGTCGTCGGCAGCGCGCCGGCGGCCAGCCTGCGTTGAGCTTGGTGCACGCTCGCCTGATGCGCTCCACGTGCCGGGAGGCGGCGTCTGTAGCGAGGTGGGATCAAACCGCGGCGAGGGTGACGAGCCGCCCGACGCGTCGCCAGACGAGCCCGACCCAACGCCGGAATCGTGATCCCTTTCAAACACAGAACGAGTATACGCGAAGGGGCGGGGACGAAGAGGCTCTTTGCGGATGCCTGATTGTTCGGAGATCTGGCGCTTCGGCCCGGAGATGGTGCGGAAGCCCATCGAAGTCACTGCGAATCCGGTGAGTCTGATGGCAGCGTGGATGGCGCTGTTGCTGGCGCTCACGTGGCTAGTGCCGCGGGTTTTTGGGCACGAGACAATCCAAGCAGAACTGGGCCGGGTGGTGTTCGTGAGACTCGGATGGCGAGCAGCAGGCAGAAGAGGCCCAGTCCGACGACCAGGCACAGTTCCTTACCGATCGCAGGCCGCCACCACTGATACGGGGTGAGCTTTGTGTGTATGGTGTTGGTATTGGGTGGGGCATCGATGCCGCCGGTGGCGACCCAGATGATGGCGCTGGCGATCTCGCCGAGGATCTCTTCGCGGCTATCGCCAACGATCACGGCCTTGTGTTCTTCGAGCCATCGCTCGACGGCGGCGGCGGTGAATGCGTTGGCGGTTGTGACTCTCTGATCTCGCGAGGTGAACGTGGCTCGCAGGTGCTCATCGATCAATTGGAACCGGGATCCGTTTCCGGCGCCTTCGACCGATGCGTAGGTGTGTGGACGCGTGACGTGTCTGTTGCTGAGTCTGGAACTGCGGGCTTCGAGGGTGAAGGTTCCGGTGCCGGCGATGGTGACTTGCCATGGCGTTGATGTTGCTGTCTTGGGAGTGATCACCGCTCTCATGCTTCGGTAGTAGACGCGTGGTGCATCGAAGAGCACGGACGCAATCAGAGGAAGCATGAGCGGCAAGGTCAGCACCAGCAGGCAGCAGACCGAGACAACTCGGGGAGGATGCCACTGCCAGGTTGGGCTGCCGACTGGCTTGGTGGCCTTGCCTTCGAGGTGGCCGCCACACTCGGGGCAGATGGGAGCGGACAGGCCTTCGACGGGATAGCGGCAGACGGCACAGAGAGCGCGATCGGAAGAGCCGCCCGCGATGCCGCAGATGCCGATGACGAGCAGCGCCACGAAGATGCAGAAGGCGACGAACACCAGGGCGACGACAATGGCTTCCATTTCCATCCCCCACTTCTGAACGGTTGGACTGGTGGTCTCGATTTGTCCTGCCGGGGTACGCCGTTCCCACGACCATTCACGTCAGAGCACGGGAATGGCCGTGGCACACTGAAGCGGCCCGCCACGAGCGGGCCTCTATACCTACAGGTCGCGCCCTTGGATATGCGCACGAGAGCGTCACGCGGTTTTGGGTGAGGCCGGATTGGCGCTGGAAATTTCGGTGCAAGATTATCTGAGAGATTCCGCGATGGGAGTCGGCGAGGTTGATGGAGCGTGCGCACGAGATCGGTCCGAGAGGTCATGGAGGGGAAGCGGGGTGCGGGATGAAGAAGGCATCGGGGCAGGAGGCATCGAGGCATCGAGGGGGCTGTTCGATGGGGCGTGCGATGGGAGCGTGCTGACCACGACCGTTGTCGTCCGAGCACGACATGGTGGTGGCAATGGAGTCGATGTGACGTGAGCGTTGGTATACCAATGCAAAAGGCCCCGCGACTTGCGGGGCCTTGCTTGATTGCTGGTTTGGTTTGGCTTACGCGAAGTGGGCGAAGGCGCGGTTGGCTTCGGCCATCTTGTGCGTCTGCTCGCGAGTCATCATGGCCTTGCCCTCGCCCTTGGCCGCGGCATAGAGCTCATCCGCCAGGCGGGTGGCCATGGGCCGGCCCTTCTCGGCGCGGGTGGCCTCCAAGATCCAGCGGAAGGCCAGCGACTGCTGACGCTTGCGGTTGACCTGCATCGGGACCTGGTAGTTGGCACCGCCGATTCGCTTGCTGCGAACCTCGACGAAGGGCTTGACGTTCTCCAGAGCGCGCGTGAAGAGCTCGATGGAGGTCTTGGGGGCCTCGGGGGCGGTTTCCTTGCCCAGACGCTCCTGGATCAGATCGAAGGCGTTGTAGACCACGCGCTGGGCGGTAGCCTTCTTGCCGTCGAACATGACGCAGTTGATGAAGCGGGAGAGGGTGCGATCGCCGAAGCGGGGATCGGGCTGGAGCTGCGCTTCGGAACTGGTGAAACTCTTGCGACCCATCGTGAAACTCCTGGGGCTGTCGCGAGGGGAACATCCCTCGCGTGTCGTTCACCGCGAGAGCCTTGTGGGGCCTCTTGCGATTACTGCCGTGAACTGGACACGTGCTTGGTATGGATGGGCGACGTACCCGGCCATGTGTTAAGTGATTGAGCGACGAATTCGTTGGAAGGCTTAGGAGCCCTTCTTCCGCTTGGCGCCGTACTTGGAGCGGCTCTGCTTGCGGCCTTCGACGCCGAGGCAGTCGAGAGTGCCGCGCACGACGTGGTAACGCACGCCGGGAAGATCGCGGACGCGGCCGCCGCGGACGAGCACGATTGAGTGCTCCTGCAGGTTGTGGCCTTCGCCGCCGACGTAGGCGGTGACTTCCTTGCCGTTGGAGAGGCGCACTCGGGCGATCTTTCGCAGAGCCGAGTTGGGCTTCTTGGGCGTCATGGTCCTGACGATCAGGCAGACGCCGCGCTTTGAGGGAGCGCCGTTAAGGTCGCGCGTCTTGGAGCGATTGCCCACGGGGCGGCGCGGCGAACGGATGAGCTGATTGATCGTCGGCATGGTGAACTCGGGAGGTGCTGATCGATTCGAACGTCATTAGACCGTGAATGGCCTCGGCCCGGCAGAACGTGAATGACACGATCGGACGGGAAGGGCCTACAGGATAGGCACTCGCCCCGGCGTTGGACAAGGGGTCTGGGCGGGTAAAACCGCCAAGGTCAACCGGTTCGGCCGCCGACCATGGCCCGGATGGCCGCGGGGCTCTCGGAATGGCCGGTGCGGGCGGAGAGGAGGGCGGCCTGGGTCATCGCGAGGAGGGACGTGATTTCGGTGGGGCCGTCGTCGGGGAGGGAGGGATCGGTGAGGCGGGCGAGGTCGTCGGCGAGGGCCGCGACGCCGTGGAGGGTGAGGGTGGGGTCGCCTCGGTTGGCCTTGCGAATTCGGAGTTCGTCGCGTTTTTGGCCGTCGGGAGCGAGCCACTCGAAGCCGTCGTCGTAGATGCGCAGTCGGCCCTGGCTTGAGAGGAGCGTGACGATCGTGTTCCAGCGGCCGGCGTGGTTTGAGGTGATAATGGACGCGGTGCGGCCGGAGTCGTAGCGGGCCGTGGCGATGAGGTCGCCCTGCAGTTGGCGGAGGTCCTCGGGCGGCTGGGCGCGATTGACGGCAAGTGACGCGGTGCCGGGGGCCGTGGGCGCGAGGAGGGCGTCGGGAGTGGTGTAGGAGGCCAGCAGGCTTTCTGGCTCGCCCATGAGGCTGCGGAGCGTGTCGAGGGCGGCGAAGAGGCGCGAGGCGAGCGTGCCGTGCTGCGGGCCGGACCAGCACTCAATCACGGCCGAGCGCGGCGCGGTGGGCGTGGCGAAGGCGGTCAGCACTTCCGACGCGTCTCGAAATGGGCGAGAAAATCTGGGGAGGCCGAGGAAACGGATGGCCTCGGTCGGGGCGGGGCCGCCTGATGTGCTGGTCCAACCGGCTGGGGCGAGTTCGAGGATCGAGGCTGGGATGGGCTCGCCCGAAGCGACGCGCACGCCGCGGGCGCGAGCGGCGGCGATGGCGCGGGCGTCCTCTGGATTACGACCGAACTCGCCTGGGGAAGCGATCCAGACGAGGTCAACATCGGCGCTGATGAGGGCGTTGCGTAGGTCGTCCAATGTGCTTGCGTCGAGGGCCTGGGCGACGGCGGCGGACTGGCCCCTTGCGCCCCGCGCGTCCGAGCCCGCCGCGACGATGGTGCACTTGGCTTGGGTGGCGACGGCGCGGACCAGATCAATCTGGGCGGGGTCAAGCCAGACGGCGATGGGGCGTCGAGCGGTCATCGGAGAGATGTACGGTAGCGGAAATCTTGGGTGCGGGTGCAGGGGCAAGTTGAGGTGAAGAAGGCATCCCGGCAGAAGGCATCGAGGCATCGAGTGGTGAAGGGATAGGATCATGCGTGCGTGCGGCGAAGCGGCCGCGAAGGCGGGGGTGGCTCCGCCGTTCGAGGAAAGTCCGAGCACGGCAGGACAAGGCGGTGGGTAACTCCCACCCGTTGGCATGGTGATGACCAGCCGCCGACGAGGGAAAGTGCCACAGAGAAGAGACCGCCGATGGCCGGTGTCGCAAGATGCCGGATCAGGCAAGGGTGAAACGGTGGGGTAAGAGCCCACCGCCCGTCGCGTGAGCGAGGGGGCATGGCAAACCCCGCCTCGTGCAAGGTCGAACAGCCCCCGCTTGAGCCCGGTTCGGGCGATGGGGGCGGGTAGACCGCTTCAGGGCGTCGGCAACGGCGCTCGCAGAGAAATGGCCGCGCCAAGGCGTGCGTCCGTCCTCGGAGCCCC
>JBBQGR010000184.1:0-5634 GCA_038323185.1 Phycisphaerales bacterium
GCTCGTAGACCTCAGCCACGCGCCAAGCCGCGTGACGCGCGGGTCGTTGCGCGCGGTCCAGGTCGCCTCGCCGCGCTCCTGGCTCGCATGGACCATCGTCCTGAACTTGTAGATTTGGAACTGTTCGCCGCCAAGCGACACGCGCCGCTGCTTGAAGATCACCGGCCCCGGCCCGCTCATACGCACGAGCGCCGCAACAACCAGCAGCACGGGCGAGAGAAGCAGCAGCCCAATTGCCGCACCGATCATGTCCAGCAGCCGCTTGAGCGCGCCACCAACGCCCACCATCGGGCTCTCACGCACCGACAGAATCGGCATCCCCTCAAGCTCGCTCATCGTCACGCGGTGCGGCATGTACCGCGGCTGCACATCGGGGATGATGCGGACATCAAGGCAGTACCGCTCAAGCTTTCGCAGAAGCTGCGGCCGCGCCGCCGACCGCGCGTTGGGCAGCGCGAGATACACCGCATCGGGAAGCTCCGCCTCCAGAACCTTTTCCAGATCCGCGAGCCCACCCACCACCGGCCGGCCGAGGATCTCCGTCGGGCCCGTGTTGTGCTCGTTGTGGCTGATGAACTGCGCGACATGGATGCCCGTCCATGAGTTGCGATCAAGCGTGCGGCACGCGATCCGCGCCAACCTTCCCGTGCCGATCAACAGCACGTGACGCTGGTTGAACCCGCGGCTGCGAAGCCAGCGCAGCACCCATCTGAAGCACACGCGGAACGCGCCCAGACTCAGCGGCAGAATCGCAAGCAGCGAGAGCATCTGCACCCGCGCCGCCTCAACCGACATCGACGCGCCACCAAGCCCAATCCCAAGCAGAAGCGGCTCGCCATTGCGGCGATACAGCTCCTGCCCACCAATCAGCCACGCCGTCGCCGCCATGCCCAGCAGCGCACCCACCGAGGCCTTCACGATCTGGCTCTGCTCCTCCCACAGCGTCTGATCTCGCCGCGGGCGGTAGAGCCCGAAGAACCACATCGAAATGAGCGTGAGCAGCAGGATCGGGACCACCATCGGCTGGCGGATCCACGCCTCCGACGCCTCCTCGCTCCAGAGTGAAGGAATGGAGCCCTCAATCACCCAGCGCCGCACGCCCCACGCGCTCAGGCACGCGGCGACAATGACAAGCCCATCGGCGATCGAAAGCAAAGCCACAAAGAGCTGATGCCGCTGCTTCAGCAAGGGCGTCTCCAAGTCCCACACGAGTTGCCCAAGGATCCAATTCGTCATCCCTCGCAGGGACGACCCCTCCACATACTTATAGGTCGGTTCAAGCGAGTCGCCCACCCGCAAACATCATCGCGAAACCGACAATGGAGACACTTTCCTTACACAGTCCTGTCAGGCGGCGATCCTTCGGCAATGCTCGCGAGCATCTCACGCTCTTCGGGCGTTAGCGACTGCCGCGGCACCACGATCCGCGTCTGCGCGTACAGGTCACCACGCGCGCCCGCAGCGTCCGACAGACCCTTGCCCTTGAGCCGAAGACGTTTGCCACTGTCGGTCCCCGCCGGAATCGTCAGCTCCACCGGACCATCAAGCGTTGGCACCGCCACCGGACCGCCCAGCGTGGCCTGCGCAATGTTCAGCGGCAGATCGGTCCAGAGATCCAGCCCCTTGCCGCTCACGTCGGTCTCCGAAGAGCCGCGCCTGAAGCGCAGGTGCGGCGTGACCTTGATAGTGAGCACAAGGTCTCGCACGCCCGCCGCGTTCTTCACGCGCACCTGACCACCCTCCTCGATCCCGCGGGAGATCGCGACCTCGATCGTGCGCGTGCCGCCCATGCCGTCGTCCATGCGAAGCGCCTGACTCCCGCCACTCGCCATCAGCGAAAAGGGAATCTCAAGGTCGCGGAGAATCGGGTCCGATTCAGTGCGAGTGCGCCGCCCTCCCGCTCGCGACCCGCGCCCCTTCGCGGCCTGATCGCGCCCGCCCGCGCGCCCCGCTGCCGCACCAGCCGCGCCCGCGCCCCCTCCTCCAAACATCGCCTCGAAGATGTCGGCCATGTCCTCCTGTTCCATGTCCATTGGCGAGCCCTGCCCGCCCGGCTGACCGACATTGGTCCATGAGTACGTGCCCGGCCGCGTCGCACCGTTCGATCTCCCGCGGCCCGGCGGCGTCCACCCCGTCTCGAACGCCGCGGCGCCAAACTGGTCGTACGTCTTGCGCTTCTCCTCATCGGAGACGACGTCGTACGCCCGCTGGACCTCGCCAAACTTCTTCGAGGCGTCCGGAGCCTTGTTCACGTCCGGATGAAGCTCGCGCGCGAGCGTGCGATACGCCCGCCGAATCTCGTCCGCGGTCGCGCCCTTCGCAACACCCAGCACTTCGTAATAGTTCCGATCAGACACGCCTGCCATGCCCAACTGTACCGCCCCAGAATCGAGTTTCTGCCGGGGAGCCCCCAACGATCAAAAACAAGCAAGGCCCGGGTCTTTGACCCGGGCCTCGGTAAACGTGCAAAAAGTTGAGAGACTACTTGGGGCTCGTCGGCATCGTCTGGGCCGGAACTGGCTGCGCAGGGACGCCCTGCGGAGCCGCGGGGGTCGCGGTCGGCGGGGGCGGCGGGGGAGGAGGGGGAGCGATGTCCAGCACATCGACATCGAACGTCAGCCACGCGTTGGGCGGCACCGTGCGGGAGCGGTTGCCGCTCGGGCCATAGGCAAGCTCCGGCGGGATGATCAGCCGACGCGACGTGTCCTTCTGCATTTCCTCCATCGCGATGTTCCAGCCGTCGATCAGCGGCTGGCCCTTGCGATACGTCAGCGGAGTGTTGCGCGTGAACGAAGAATCAAAGATGGTGCCGTTGCGCAGGTAGCCGTTGTAGCTCACCGTGATCTGCTCGCCAGCCTGGGCCTGCGGGCCAGCCAGCGTGCCGTTGTACTCAAGCGAGGTCAGCCCGCCCGGCATGCGCCGGACCTTCACGGGCGCTTCCCACTTCGCAAACTCGTACGAGGTGCCATCGGCCGGACCCCAGACCTGCTTGCCGTCGGCGCCGAAGCCGCGGTCGGAGGTGCGGATGCCGGTGGGCGTCAAGACCAGCTCGCTGGTCATCTCCACTGCGCCGCCGGTGGCGGTCGGATAGGCGTGCGGCGTGCGGGCCGTCATCGTGTCGCCAGCCTGCGAGAAGTCCAGCGCCAGCGTCGCGACCAGGTCCTTGCTCGTGATTGCGTTGAACGTCTCGTTTGCCGCCCAGATGTTAAAGAGGGAGCGGTTGATCCCCTCGGGCGTGCGGAACTCATACGTCTGAAGCCGCGTGTTGCCCCGCACGGTCGTGAGGGCCAGGATTGTCTGGCGGAAGGGAGCGCGGAAGTTGTCAACCCGCGCGACCTCGCAGTACATCGCGTTGGGGAGCCCCTCGATGCGCACGGGCGCGACGCTCATCGTGACATCGAAGGACTCGGCACCCGTGCCGCCGGAGATCGGGGCCGTGGACTTCCAAGTACCAATCAGACGCGAGGCAACCTTCTCAAAGTCTGGGCTCGTCCACTCGCCCGCCCAGGCCTCCATCGCCGGGGCGGGCTCGGCCGGGGCCGCGGGCTGGACCGTCGGCGGCTGGCTCATCGGCGTGACGGTGATCGGCCTGGGTGCCGCGTCCTGAGCGATAGCCTGACCCGCCATCGAGGCGAGAACGGCCGCCGCAAGCATCAATGCGCCCGGCTTCATCGCGTTTGTACGTGTGATCTTCATCTGCTTTAGTTCCTCAGAGTGCCCGGCGCAACCTCGCGTGGGCCCCATTGCTACTTGTTGATCGGCCACATGCGGACACATGTTCAGAATCATTCCGGCCCACTCATGCAGGACCGCTCAGGCCAGCTCAGGGAACAGCTTGACCGTCGAGCCGACGAGGTCCTTAACGTGGCTGATCGACTCGTTCATCGAGGCCTGCTCGGCATCGTTCATCTTAAAGGAAATGATCTTCTCAACGCCCTTCGCGCCCAGCACGCAGGGAACGCCGACGAAGAGGCCCTTGCCGCCGTTGGCCGCCTTCACGCCGAACTCATCCTCGCACCACGCGGCACACGGGATCACGCGCTTCTTGTCACGGACGATGGACTCGACCATCTCAACGGTGCCGGCCGACGGCGCGTACCACGCGCTCGTGCCCATGAGCTTGACGATCTCGCCGCCGCCGACCTTCGCGCGGTCCACGCACGCCTGGATCTTCTCGGCAGAGAGCAGGTCCTGGATCGGAATGCCGTTGACGCTCGTCAGCCGCGGCAGCGGGACCATGTCGTCGCCGTGCCCACCGAGCAGGAGGCCCTGGATGTCCTCGACGCTGACACCAAGCTCCATCGCGAGGAATGTCTTGTAGCGAGCTACGTCCAGCGCGCCCGCCTGGCCAATCACACGCCCCGCCGGGAAGCCCGTCACCTTCCACATCACGTACACCATCGCGTCCAGCGGGTTGCTGACGACGATGACGATCGCGGTGGGGGCATACTGCTTGATGTTCTGCGCCACGCTCTTGACGATGCCCGCGTTGATCGAGACGAGATCATCGCGGCTCTGGCCGGGCTTGCGAGGCACGCCCGCCGTCACGATCACAACGTCCGAGCCCTCGATGTCCTTGTACTCGAACGTGCCCGTCAGGCGGCTGTCGAACTTCTCAACCGGCCCACAACAGGCCAGGTCCAGCGCCTTGCCGCGGGGCATGTGCAGCTCGGGCTTGTCCTTGATTGCGATGTCCAGCAGGACAACGTCGCCCAGCTCTTTCATCGCGATGGAGCGAGCGCACTCGCCGCCAATGTTGCCCGCACCGATCACGCTGATCTTCGCTCGACGCATCATGCCTTAGCTTCCTTGGGTATGCCTGTTCGGTTTGCTGCTGGTCCGGGGAGTTCGCCCACCGCCAATTGCGTCAATCACGAGCTAAAACAACGGTTCCAACGAGACGGCCGGATGATAGCGCACGTCGCCGCCACCTTCCGAAGTGGAACCGGCCTCCCGGCCGGTTTCTTGCGTGGCCCAATTTGCCGATCCAACGCCGCTCACCCCCCCCCCGCCGTCTTCACCCCGACCTCCCGCCGCTCCACCGCCTCCACCCACCGCCGCCCGACGCGGACCAGCTCATCGCCCATCGCGGCCATGGCCAGCGCAAACGTCGGCGGCCGATCCGAGAGGCCCAGCAAGTCCTGCAGCACCAGCACCTGCCCATGCGGCTCAGGCCCGGCACCGATTCCAATCACCGGCACCTTCGTCGCTTGCAGGACCCGACGTGTCACGTCCTGCGGCACCGCCTCGATGAGCAGCATCACCGCGCCCGACTCCTCCAGCGCGACCGCATCCGCCACGATCTGGTCCGCCTCGCGCGGCGTGCGTCCCGCGCCGCTGTACCCGCCGCTGAGCGCCGCCTGCTGCGGCTTGCTGCCGATGTGCCCGCAGACCGGCACGCCCGCTCTGGCCATCCTTGCTACCAGCGGCGCGAAGCTCGCATCGGCCTCGATCTTCACGATGTCCGCGAGACCGCGCGTCATGAACCGGCCCGCGTTGCGGATCGCCTCGGCCTCATCCGCGTGGTACGACATGAAGGGCATGTCGCCCATCACGAACGTGCGCGGAGACCCGCGCTTCACGCCCGCCGTCAGCTCGATCAGCACGTCCAGCGGCATGTCGATCGTGCGCGAA
>JBBQGR010000185.1:0-5629 GCA_038323185.1 Phycisphaerales bacterium
GAGGGCGGCGTCAACGACGGACGCGAGGCCGACGTCGGCTTGGGAATCACAAAGAAGTGAGACGACGTTGCTCGGGACGGTCGGGATGAGCGTGATGCCCTGTGTGCGATCAAGACCCTCGACCAGCGGAGCGGTGTTGAGGTATCGCACGGCGGCGATTCGGACGGGTGGGTGCATGAGGGAGGGTACAGGGGGGAAGAGATGCGGGCAGCCAGGGGGAAGAAGCTGGGGCAAGAGATTTCATCACGAAGTCCATGAAAGATCACGGGGGGATGAGCAGGCACTGGGGACTAGGCACTGGAGTCGAAGAGGAGCAGATCGCGGAGGAGCGCGCTGCACAGACAGAGACAGAGGGCCGAAGATGAGAAGCTCAGGCATGGTCAGGGTCACCGAGCCTTTGGCTCGCTTGGGTGTGTTGATGTTGTAGACTTGGCGAATGGCTAGTGAACTCACTCTGATTGGCGGCGGCGGTCACGCGCTGGTGGTGGCCCGCAGCCTGATGCGCGGCGGCGCTGGCGGTCTTCGCGTGCTGGATGATGATCCGGCGTGTGTTGCCGTAGCGCGGCTTGGGCTTGCTTGGGCGGGGCGGATCGAGATGGCCGGCCCTCGCGCGCCGGGAACGGGCGTGATGGCGGCGATCCTGTGCGTTGGAACGCTTGCGACTCGGGTGCGCATCGTCGAGGCGATGGGCGAGCAAGTGCGCTGGGTCAGCGTGATTGATGCGACGGCCGTGGTGGATGGCGGCGCTGTTGGCGTTGGGACGTATGTGGGCGTTCGTGCGGTGGTGCAGCCGCTGGCGGTGGTGGGGTCGCACTGCATCATCAACACGGGCGCAATCGTGGAGCATGAGTGCGAGCTGGGGCAACATGTTCATGTGGCGCCGGGATGCGTGATGGGCGGAAACGTGCGTGTTGGGGCGGGCACGCTGCTTGGGCTTGGATCGCGCATTCTGCCGGGGATTCGTATCGGGCGCGGCTGCACGGTTGGGGCGGGCGCGACCGTGACCCGGGACGTGCCAGACGGCGCGACGGTGGTGGGCGTGCCGGCGCGGGTGCGGTAGTGCGGCGGCGGATCGCGGCTCGGGGCGCATCAGGGCGATGTTGTGCCGCTAGACTGTGAGCGGCGTGTATCTGGTTTGCACCTGGTTTGTGATTACTGATGGCCCGCGCGATTCTGGAGTCTGTGCAGGAATGGAAGCTCTGAAGGAAGCATGGGCCGCGACCTCGCCGGGAAAGCGTGCGGCGTATGGGATTGTTTTGCTGTGCTCGGCGGTGTTGCTGGCGATCATGATTCCCGGCGCGTACCGCGTCGTGGTGCCGCGGGGTCCCGCCGTGCTGGAGGCGAGCCCCGAGGCACGCGCTGAGATCGAGGACTTTGCGGCGCTGGATCGGATGGTGGTTGCTGATCTCCGGACCGAGGTCAAGGCGCGCCAAGCCGCGCTTTCAAAGGCCGAGGCGAGCAAGGACGCGGCGCAGGTAGCGCTCGCGCGTGCCGCGCTCTCGCGAGCGAGCGACTCGCTCTTTACGGCCCAGGCCAGCGGGCGGCCGTGATGGGGATGAACGATCCGGTTTCGAAGGGATCTGAGGAGCGTCCCGCGAAGGACCAGACGCCGCTGATGCGCGCGCTGGGGCAGTTCTTTGGTGAGGTGTGGAAGGGCGTGAAGTCTGATCCGCGTGGCGCGACTTCTGGCGAGCCCGGGAACGAGACGTCGCGCCGCCGCGTGGAGGAGCGCGAGGTCGAGACGGACCAGGGGCGCGTGATCCTGCGGCGCACAACGATCGAGGAGATCATCGTGCCCGGCAGCGAGGCGCCCGGCGCGAGAGGCGTCGGCGGCGCGAACGACGTGAACAACAGCGCGAACAGCGCCGATCGTTGAACGCAATCTGGCCCGGCGGTTACGCCGCCTCGCGGGTCTCGTCGTCGGTGCTGTTTTCCAGCGCCTGGGCGATGCGGTGCCGCTCCCACTGGCGAGAGGTGCGGACGTTGCTAGGCGAGTCGAAGGGCTCGCGCCAATCCTCGGCGCTGGTCAGGCGGATCTCCATCGGCATCGTCTTGCGGTAGCCGAGCAGGCGGACGATCTCGAGGACATCGGTCCAGGTCGGGAAGGTCAGGGCGTTGCTCTTTTTGAACTGCTCGACGGCCATGAGGAACAGGAACTGTTCCTTCGTCATTTCTCCCTCTTCAGCGGAGCGTGCGAAGTCAGAGAGCCTGCGTCCGGGGCCGCGGCGACGCTCGAGGCCGGTGGTGGCGGGCGCGGGCTGGCCCTCGACGCGAACATTTCGCCGGTCGGACCAGAGTCGCCGGTCAACGACGCCGCCACCGGGCGCGAGGGCGGGCGGGGCGGAAGGCGTCGCAGATGTGGAGGCGACCGCCGCGGTGGGTGCTGGCTGGGATGCTGGCTGGATTCCGACGGGACGCGAGGTGGCCATGGCAGACTCCGAGGACGAGCCGCCAAGGGGCGTCAGAGCCCGCCGATCGTGGCCGCGCAGGTCCGCGGCGCGTGGCGATGAGGGCCGATGGGCTGGCCTGGCGGGCTAGAGGTCGTCGTCCTCTTCTTCATCGTCCCCGGCGGCCTCCTCGTCCACATCCTCGTCATCGTCTTCGAGGAAATCTTCGTCCTCCTCCAACTCTTCCTCTTCTTCCAACTCACCCTCATCTTCCTCAAAGCCCTCATCCTCGTCATCGAAGTCCTCGTCGTCCTCGTCTTCCATCACAGGCGTGGCTGCGGTGAGAGGGGCGAGGATGGAGGAAGAACTTCCGCCGAGGCGAGGGTTCCAGGGCGCGTTGCCGGTGAGGTCACGGAGGACCGCGGTCGCGTGGGCGTCCTGGCTGGGGAATGGGAACGAGGAACGGACCATGCTGTCGAGCAATTGCCTGGCCATGTCAGCACCTTCTCTTTCGCCGCAACCTGCGAGTGCGGCGATCACCACCTGAAGAACCACCAAGTCGAACATCAACACCACGATCAGGACAACCATCAGGACCACCATCAGGACAACTTTCGAGTCAACAGCGAAATCGGCCCTCGACATTGACTCGCACGCGCCTGCGTGCGAGCTCTCGCGCCTCTCTCCGGCCTGTGAACGAGATCGGTTCCACCCGACCCGGAGAGATTGAACAGGAACTCACTAACCAAATCAGGCCCGCGAGCCAACCCTGAGAACCAACCCTGAGAACCAGCCCTGAGAAACACTCCTTAGAACCAGCCCAGCGAAGCGTCGGACGAAAGGGCTCAACTCGGAACGTTTGGATCAGACCTTGGGGACAGCTTCGAAAGAACCAATCCTTCTGAACAACCGGGCGGTCGAGGCTCCGTTTGAAGCGGCGGTACGATACAGTCCGCGCCGCACAAGTCAACATCCCGGCCGCGGGAGGTTGTCCACCGTTTTTCCACACCCGATCCGGACCTTGCCCGCCTCAGACCCTATTCGAACACGAAGCCAACGCATGACCGAAACGACTGACATGCCGACGTTCCGACCCGTGGCACTCATCGCGGCCGCGATCCTCCCTGGACTCGGCCACGTGGTGTCGGGCGAGGCTAGGCGCGGGATCCTCGCGGGTGCGGGCGTGCTCGGGCTTTTCTTTGGCGGAATCTTGATCGGGGGCGTGGACGTGATCGACGCCCGCGAGGACACGGCGTGGTTTGCGGGGCAGGCGTTTGTTGGGCCGCTGGCCTTTGGCATCAACCACATCCATCAGAACAACCTGAAGGTGATCGATCCTCGGACGAAGCAGCTGCGGTCCGCGTATCCGACGGAGGGACGCGATCCGCGAACGGCGGCCCCGATCCAGGGTGGGACGCCGCCCAATCGCCGCTCGGTAGGGAAGATGAACGAGATCGGGACGCTGTACGCGACGATCGCGGGGATGCTGAACCTGATCGTGATCATCGACGCGGCGATGCCCTCGCGACGCAGGGTGAGGAGCTGAATGATGCACGAGACGCTCCAACACCAGCTCGATCACACGCTGAATCACGCGGCCAATGACACGCTCAATCACGCGGCCAATCACGCGATTACTCACGCGCTCAATCACGTGCACACGGCGATGATCACGCTGGCGTATCGCCCATTCCTTGATCCCATCGAGCTGCACCGGCTCTGGTTCCTGCTGCTGATTCCGCTGACAGTTGGGATCGCGGTGGCGTACAAGGCCGTGCGAGTGCCGGACCACAAGGTTTTTCCGCGCCAGGTTTTGGTAATGAGCGTGCAGATCGTGCTGGGGATGATGGCGCTGGGGCTTGGGGCATACTTGCTAGTGAATGTGGTGTTGCCGCTGGTGGCGCCGAAGTAGCGGGCAGCTTGGTGGGAAGAAAAGGCAGTCGGCACGCTGGGCCGACGCGTGCGGACAGACCCGGAGCGACCATGGACTTTCGCATCATGCTTGGGAATCGCCCCGCGGGCGATGGAGGCGGCAAAGCAAGCGCGGGTGAGCAGCAGCTCGCAGCGCTGCGCGACCTGGGCATCTCACTCCGCGGCGGCGCGGCCCTTCGGGATGTCGCGCCCGGAGCGCCCAAGGGCGCGTTCGATGAGCCGCCGTACGTCTTTCTGCTCTCCAAGATGGGCGGCACGGACAAGAGTGCCAAGCCCTGGACCGACGACCTCTGGCTCTGGCCCGGCGGCGAGGAGTCGCCCGAGGAGGTCCTTGCGAACCTGGTTGCGAACTTCACGCGCCTCACGCGCCAATCGCTGGGGATCGAGGAGGCCACGCTGACCGCAGATGAGGAGTCGGGCGCGCCCGTGATCGTGATCAAGCGCAATGGCGAGGCGAGCCAGATGCCCCTCTCGTCAGAGGCGGATCTGCCGCCGCAGATCGTGGCGGTGCTGGGCAACATCGCGACCGAGACGGGCGAGGGCACGCGCCTGGCGATCACCGAGCTCGAAGACGCAGGCTGGCTCTTCGCGTATCGCGATGAGGAGCAACTGAGCGCGCTCATGGAGGCCACGGGCCTCGCGTGGCGCTGGGCGGAGTGAGGGTAAAGAGAAAGAAAGCAGGCAAAGAGGGTTGCAGGCAGGCAGAGGAAGAAGTGCCGAGGACCGGCACATCACCCCAAGAACGAAGGCACTCAGCCACGTAACCACTCGGCCACTTCGCTCCTAGTGGCTCGACTCGGTCACGCGCAGCACTTCCTGCACCGTCGTGAGTCCCTTCGCGACCTTGCGCATGCCGTCGTTTCGGAGCGTGGACATGCCGCGCTCGATGCACATGCGCCGGAACTCAGCAACGTTCGGGTTTCGCGCGATGACATCGCGGAGCTGATCATCAACAACCAGCAGCTCGTAGATGCCCACTCGGCCCGAGAAGCCCGTCCTGCGGCACTTATCACAGCCCTTTGCGGTCCAGAGCTCATCCGCATCGAAGCTGTGCATCGCGAGGAACTCGGACATCTCCTCGCTTGGCTTTTCCATCGCCTTGCAGGAGATGCAAAGGCGCCGGATGAGTCGCTGCGCGAGCACGCCGTTGACGGCCGCGCCCACGAGAAAGGGCTCGAGGCCGATGTTGACCAGTCGCGTGACGGAGCCCGGCGCGTCGTTGGTGTGCAGGGTTGAGAGAACCAGGTGGCCCGTCAGCGCGGCCTGAACCGCCGTGAGCGCCGTCTCCATATCGCGGATTTCGCCCAGCA
>JBBQGR010000186.1:0-5621 GCA_038323185.1 Phycisphaerales bacterium
TGGCGCGCGGGTGGTTCACGCTTGTGCTTGCCGAGCTTGGTGAAGTATCAGGGCGTCATCACCGCGATGCAGAACAAGCAGGTGGATCTGGCCTACTTCGGGCCGCAGAGCTACGTGGTTGCGGAGCGCATCGCGGGTGCGCAGGCGATCGCGAAGGAGCTCAGCGAGGAGGGCTCGCTCGGGTACCACGCGATCCTCGTGGTCCACAAGGATACTGGCTGGAAGACGCTGGCGGATGTGAAGGGGAAGAAGCTCGCGTTCGTTTCGCCGGTTTCGACATCTGGCTATCTCGTTCCATCCGTCGCCCTCGAAGAGCAGCTCGGCGCGGCACCCGAGGCGTACTTCTCCGAGATCGTGTTCACAGGAAGCCACGGAAGTTCCGTGCATCGCGTCGTGAACAAGGACGTTGACGTCGCGGCCACCAACGACATGGACCTCAAGGCCATGGTGCTCGCCGGACAGGTGAGCATGGACCCGCTGGTTGAGATCTGGCGCTCGGAGCTGATCCCCGGCTCGCCGATGGCGGTGCGGCGTGACCTGCCTGAGTCGTTCAAGACCGCGGCACAGAAGGCACTCATCTCATTCAATTCGCAGACCGAAACTCTGGCCAAGATGGGCCGGGTCGGTTTCGTCGAAGCGACCGACTCGGAGTATGACCTCATCCGGCTGATGGACCAGAAGAAGTCATCCACGGGCGGCGACTGAGTAGCGCGAGTGCGGTGGCTCGCGCGTGACGAGCTACTTCTTGACATGTCCCGTCATGTCCAGTCATGTCCCGTCATGTCCCGTCATGTCTGGACATGTCTGGACATGTCTGGTCAACTCGCCGCGGCTGCTCACGCCGTCAAAAGCTGCATCGCCTCGCGATACTTGCCCAGCGTCGCATCGACGACTTCCGGCGGCAGTTCCGGGCCGGGTGCCTGCTTGCCCCAAGAGCCCTTGGCCACGAGCGACTCGAGATACTCGCGAAGGTATTGCTTGTCGTAGCTCTTCTGCGACTTGCCGGGCGCGTATGAGTCCAGCGGCCAGAAGCGCGAGCTGTCGGGTGTCAGCGCCTCATCGATCAGGATCGGCGGCTCGCCGGTCGGCTCACCTGCCGCGTTCACGGGCAGGCCGAACTCGAACTTGGTGTCGGCGATGATGACGCCGCGAGCCAGCGCGTGCGCCGCCGCGGCAGCGTAGATCGCAAGGGTGGTTGATCGGAGTGTCTCCATCACATCGCGGCCCGCGATCGCGCACGCTCGCTCGAAGGTGACATTCTCGTCATGCTTGCCGAGCTCTTCCTTGGTCGCGGGCGTGAAGATCGGCTCGGGGAGTTTCTGGCACTGCGTGAGGCTCGCGGGGAGCTTGACGCCGCAGATCGCGCCGGTCGCCTGATACTCCTTCCAGCCCGACCCTTCGACGTAGCCGCGGGCGACACACTCGATCGGGATCACGCGCGTCTTTCGAACGATCATGATCCGCCCCGCGAGGTCGGCCTGGCTGGTGCCCGCCGTGGCAAAGGCGGCGGCTGGCACCTGCGCCACATCTCCCGAGATCAGGTGCGTGGCGCAGAGACTCTTGGACTCGATCAGCCTGAGCCAGAAGGTGGAGAGTGCCGTGAGCAGGCGGCCCTTGCCCGCGATGGGCGTGGGCATCACGACGTCGAAGGCGGAGATGCGGTCTGAGGCGACGATCAGCAGCCGCGGCCAGCCCTTGGCGTCGGGCGGCAGGTCATAGATGTCGCGGACCTTGCCGCGGCGCAGGCCGGGAAGCGACAGGTCAGAGTGGAGGAGGGCACCATTCGCGGGCAGGGGTGAGGGGGTGGCTGGAGGCATGCCCAAGCGTACCTCGCGCCCCGGGGCGGCCACCAAAGCCGACATGGAGCGAGGGTGTCGAAAGTCCCAAGCAGACTTATGTCGCGGGACTTGCACCCACGCGCCAAGGGGCAACAATGCAGGCCACGAACTCTCTGGGGTTAATCGAGCCGCGTTGGAGCGCGCCGCCCTTTCCGAGTTCGTGGGTGCTGAGCCTTTCATGCTGAGCTTCGTTGTATTCGATGCCGAAGGCGTGGACGCGGCCCACTTTCCGCCCCGGCACGCCTACCTCGTGGGAACCGATGAGATCCCAACCCAAGGCACGGTAACGCTCGGTCCGGGGCTGGTTCGCTGCGACCCCTCGCAGGCTCAGACGGCGGGCCTCGCGGTGCAGATGCCGCTGGCGAGGCCCGACGGCGCTGGCTCACTGGGGCTCATGACGATCCAGACGTGCCTGCTCCCCTCGCGTGAGCGGCCGTACCTGCTCACGATCGAGCTCGCCCGGCACCGGACCATGCTCTTCCTGAACAAGCTTGAGGACTGGGGGCTGATGACGGAGATCGCCAGCGACCACCCCGTGATGCTCCAGTTTGAGGAAGCGCGCCGGTCCTTCACACGGGCGCTCGTTGGCCAGCGCGATGGTGAGGGGGAGGTTCGCAGCGGATACGCGGTGGGGGCTGACCATCAGGCTGGTCGGGCCATTTCACTCAGCGTTGCGGCGGGCGAGGGCCTGGCGATGTACCAGGCCGAGCGGCAGCTCAAGAGCCGCGTGAGTGGACAGGCGTACAAGGAGGCGGGTGCGCACCTGGCGCGATTGACGCCGGAGATTCCGCCCGCGGGTGCGCCGATTCTCGTCCCCGGCTCGGGGCAGGTGGTGCTGCCGGGCGTGGCGCAGGTTGGATGCGCGGTGAGCCCGGGCCAGTTCACAGAACCGCAGCAGCGAGCGCTCGCGGCGGGATTTGACTTCATCACCGTGCCGATGCGATGGATCGATATGGAGCCTGTCGAGGGCAAGTACGCCTTCACGCAGACGGATCGCTGGATCGAGTGGGCGGTGACGAAGGCGAAGCTGCCCGTGCACGCGGGGCCGCTGGTGGACTTCCGACAGTGCGCCACGCCCGACTGGCTCTACATCTGGGAGAACGACTACGAGACGCTGCGCGACCTCGTGTTTGAGCATGTGCAGGCGGTGGTGACGCGGTACCGGCGGACCATCGCGCGATGGACGGTGGCCAGCGGGCTGCATGTCAACACCAACTTCCGCGTGAGCTTCGAGCAGATCATGGACCTGACCCGCATGTGCGTACTGCTCGTTCGCAAGCTGCACCCCACGGCGAAGATTCAGCTCGAGCTCACGCAGCCATGGGGTGAGTATCACGCGAGCAATCGCCGCAGCATCCCGCCGTATCTCTACGCCGAGGCGTGCCTGCAGGGCGGGCTGAACGTGGATGCGATTGCGCTGCGCACGCAGATGGGCCATGCCGAGCCGGGGTGCGCGACGCGGGACATGCTGAGCTTCTCGGCGATGCTGGACAAGTTTGCGGCGCTCGAGAAACCACTTGCGATCACCGCGCTTGGAGCGCCGAGCGTGCCGATCCCGCCCAAGCCATTCCTGCCTCGGGCGGGCGCGGCTCCGGAAGATCCGTACGAGCCGGGGCACTGGCGTAATCCATGGAGCGACGCGTCGCAGGCGGAGTGGGCAGCGCACGCGCTGGCCATCGCGGCCTCGAAGCCATATGTGCAGAGTGTGTGCTGGCACGAGTTGTCGGACGGAGCGCCGGGTAAGGACGGCCTGCCCGCGAGTCCCGAGATGCCCGGCGCCGGTCTGCTGCACGCCAGCGGCACGCCGAAGCCGGCGTGGCAGAAGATCGCAGAGTTCCGCAGGGCGATGCGCGAGGGCAAGATGCCGGCGATGCGGTAAGAAGTGTCCTGTCCATGGACAATGGTGCCGCGGCTGGTTCAGTTTGACGAGATGAGCGTGGCCTCGATTGTGGTCACCCAGACCACGACCACTCCGCCAAAGCTCGGAATGGTCGTGGCACTTTGCCTGGCACCTGGCCTTGGCCCCTTCCTATCCTGAGGGCCTATGGCGATCCTCGTACTGCAGCACTCGGACATCGGCGCCCCAGGCAGGCTGGGCATCACGCTTCGCGACCATGGCTTCCGCCTTGATGTGCGGCGGCCGGACCTGCATGGCGTTGGAGGCGCGCACGGGCTGCCCACCGACCTTGATGATGTGCAGGGGTTCATCATCATGGGCGGGCCGCAGAACGTGACGGACATCGACAACCATGCCTGGATGCAGGCGGAGATGCCGCTGATCAAGCAGGCGCACAAGCGGAACATCCCGATCATCGGGATCTGCCTGGGGGCGCAGCTGATTGCGCACACGCTGGGTGGGAAGGTCACGCCTCGTGAGAAGGCGCTCGTGGGATTTGATGAGCTGCAGATCACGGTGCCCGGCCAGACCGAGACGATGCTCGCGGGGCTCGCGTGGCAGCACCCACAGCTCTTTTCGTGCGGTCAGGAGGTCTCGGTGGTGCCGCCGGGCGCGACGGTGCTTGCTGGCTCGCGTCATGCGAAGGCCGCGGCGTTCAAGGCCGGAATTCGCACGTACGGATTCCTCTTCCACTTCGAGTGCGACCGGCCGATGGTTGACTCGCTGATGGCCAGCAGCAAGGACCTCATGCCCAGCGCGGGGACGACTGCGAGCGAAGTGGCGGTGCAGGTCGATCAGCTCTATTCCACGTACGCACGAATGGCCGACCGGCTGTGCGTGAATCTTGCGACCTATCTCTTTCCGGCGACGCGTCGGATGGCGTCGTGACCGAGGCCCGGCAGGTGTTGTGATTTCTACGCACTGAAGGCACGTTGCCCACGCTCACTCTGCCAACTCCCGCGGACTTTGACCTCGCGCGAGACTGCTGTTCCTATGGCTATTTTCTTCTCTGGCCGAACTTCTGGGATCCCGGAACTCGAACGCTCGCGCGCGTGCTGGATGTTGGGAAGGGAGGTCCGGTCGGTGTAGTGATTGCGCAGCGCGATGGGGTGGGATCGGCACTCCGGCTCACGCTGTCTCGCGCGGTGTTGACGGCTGAGCGTGCAGAACTCAAGCGGCAGGTCTCGCGGATGCTGCGGCTGGATGAGAGTGCAGAGGCAATCGGCGAGTTCCACGGCGTGGATCCGCGGTGGAAGCGGTCCGGATATGGGCGGCTTTTTCGCTCGCCGACGTTCTTTGAGGATGTGATCAAGACGGTAACGAGCTGCAACATCCAGTGGCCGGGGACGATTGAGATGAATCGGCGGCTCTGCCAGGTAGTGGGTGAGAAGCTGGTGCTGCTGGCGCGTCGCAAGGGAGGCACGCCGCTGGAACTGCACTCGTTCCCGTCGGTCTCTCGCTTGGCGCGGACGAGGCCCGCGACGCTGCGGGCGAGATGTCGCGTTGGATACCGAGATGCGCGGCTGGTTGAGCTGGCACGGCTCTTCCGAAGTGGCAAGGTTGATCCGGCGTGGTTCGAGGATCCGGCGACGCCCGAGGCGGAGATCCACGAGGCGCTCTTGGACCTGCCTGGCGTTGGTCCGTACGCCGCGGCGAACATCATGCAGCTTCTGGGGCGATACGGGCGACTGCCGCTGGATACCGAGAGCGTTCGGCATGGCAAGACCGTGCTTGGTTTCGCGGGCACGAGTGTGCAGATCATGAAGCGTGTGCACGGGCACTTCGCACCGTTTGGTGAGCACGCGTTCAGGAGTTACTGGTTCGAGATCTGGGCCTACTACGAGTCCAAGCACGGCAAGGCGAGCACCTGGGAGCGGGAGACGACG
>JBBQGR010000187.1:0-5615 GCA_038323185.1 Phycisphaerales bacterium
AAGAGTGCTCGAAGATCGCAGGCTGGCGCGGCGGCCGCGCCACAGGGGAAACTGAACGCGACAACATACAGCCTTTCGCCACGCGCGACAATTCGCCGTGACGGCTGCCCCGCCCGGTCACTGCCCCGTAACAGCCCCGTCATGGCCCCGCTCCGCCGACAAGCCTCGGTGTCCACCCCAGTTCCGCCCTCCCCCCCTCACCAAAGAACTCCGGTTCTCCCGAGCCGTGCAGAATGATCGTGACCCCGGCAGGAAGCGCAAGAGTCCGCGTCCGCGCCGATCCAAGCACGAACGCGCCCGTCGCGATGGAGTCAGCGTCGGCCCCGCGCGGCGCAATCACAGTCACCGGAACACCGCCAACCACGCCCATCGCCGTTCGCGGGTCCGCGATGTGGGCGTAGCGAACACCCGCAATCTCCACAAACTGCTCGCTGTCGCCAGAGGTCGAGACGCACACGTTGGCGACCATGACGGTGCCGAGGATCGTTCCCGATCGCTCGTTCGCAATCGCCACGCGCCAGCCACCCTTCCCCGGAGGCGGATCACCAACCGCCACATCACCCGACAAGGCCACAAGCGCCGAAGCCATCCCCCGCGCGTGCAGCGTCTCCAGCGCTTTCTCCGCCGCAAACCCTTTCGCGATCCCGCCAAGATCGAGCTTCATGCCCCGCCTTGCGAGCCTGACCGTCCCCGCTTCTCGCGAGACCTGCACGCCGCGCCAGTCCACGAGCGACACCGCCTCAGCCACCACCGCCGCGCTCGAAGGCGCCCCGCTCCTGCGGCTCTCGCGCCAGAGCAAAACGGCTGGCCCGACAGTCGCGTCAAACGCGCCCTCCGTCAGCCGCGAGACCTCGCTCGCGCTCTCCAGAATCTCAATCATGGACGAATCGGCAGGCACCGACGCACCAGCGGCGGCGTTGATCGCTGAGAGCTGGCTGCTCGGCCGATAGTCGCTCATCAGCTGCTCAAGCCGGGCAATCTCAGCAAACGCCGCCGCAGCCGCGTCCCTGGCTTCTTCTCGGGCCTCCGCGTGCAGAATGATCTGCGTTTGCACGCCCATCAGGACTCTTCTAAACTCGTACCGCTGGGGTGGAGTCTGAACGCAGCCCGCGCCGATTGCGGCCAGAGCCAGCAGCAGAAGCAGCCACCAGCGCAAGGGCTGGCGCAGGCTGATGGCAGAGGTCAAGCCGACAGGTCCGAGGATGTGCTGAGGAGCTTCCATGCGTTGCATGTTCTATCGATCCGTCCGGGGCCTTGCCGGGATTCTTGCGATCACGACCGCGATGGCGGGCCTCTGCGTAAGCGTCGCCGCCGCCGCGCAGCCCGCGGCAAAGCCCGCAAACAGGCCCAGCACCCCCGATGCGACGCCCTTCAAGCAAGAGATCCCCGTCGCCGCGTACCAGATCGAGATGTCGCCCATCCCGGGCTCCAGGGACGGCAAGATCAAGCCCTTCTACATCTCACGCCACGAGATCACCTGGGACGCCTTCGACGTCTTCGTCTTCAACCTCGATGTCGAGCAGGCCTCGCTCTCAGAGATCGACGCCGACATCGTGACGCGCCCAAGCAAGCCCTACATCCCGCCCGACCGCGGCTTCGGCCACGAGGGCTTCGCCGCCATCTCCGTCCACTACAAAAACGTGCAGGAGTTCTGCGACTGGCTCAGCGTCCGGACCGGCCGCCTCTACCGCCTCCCCACCGAAGATGAGTGGGAGCACGCCGCCCGCGCAGGCGGCGATCCCAAGAGTAAGTACGGCTCCATCGCGCCCGAAGCCCTTGGCGATCACGCTTGGTATGCCGCCAACTCCAGCGAAGCACCCAAGCCGGTCGGCACCAAGCGCCCCAACGCGTGGGGGCTGTACGACATGTTCGGCAACGTGCAGGAGTGGGTGGTCGGCCGCGACGGTAAGCCAACGACCAAAGGCGGCGCCTTCGACGATCCCTCAGAAGAGCTCGCCATAACGAAGAGCGCCGTGCAGGAGAAGTCCTGGAACAGCACCGACCCGCAGGTCCCCAAGAGCAAGTGGTGGATGTCCGACGCGCCGTTCCAAGGCTTCCGAATCGTCTGCGAGATGAAGGACGGGGCACCGGCAAAGTACGAAGCGCCCAAGCCCTCACCATCATCGCCCGCACCCGCCGCACCCGCCGCACCACCTCAGCCATCTCTCGCACCCTCACCCAAGTAATCCGCCCCCCTCCTCGCACGCTCGCAACACAGAACCACTCCACGCGCCGCAAAGAAAGCCTCTCCAATGCCCAACCCCAAAGAGCCCACGAATTCCCCGTCAAACCACGCCGCCTCACGCCGCGAGTTCCTCTCCGCCGCCGCGCTCGCAGCAGTCGGGGGCGCG
The DNA here is from genome assembly GCA_038323185.1 of Phycisphaerales bacterium. Taxonomy (GTDB): domain Bacteria; phylum Planctomycetota; class Phycisphaerae; order Phycisphaerales; family UBA1924; genus JBBASU01. The sequence goes on from JBBQGR010000187.1 coordinate 2,352, forward strand.
GCCGCCTCCGCATCACTCGGCGGGTGTGCATCTTCAGCCACCGCACAGTCCACTTCACAACCAATCCAGCCGCCAATAACCCCCAACTTCACGCCCAGCGCTATCCGCCCAACCGTCGTCGGCACACCCCGCACCGGCCCGCTCCGCATCGGCCTCGTCGGCTGCGGCGGCCGCGGCACCGGCGCCGCAGTCCAGGCCCTCAAGGCCGATCCCGACACGATCATCGTTGCTGCTGGCGATGTCTTCCAGGACCGCCTCGACTCCTGCCTCGCCGCCGTCGCCGAAGAAATGGGCGATCAAGCCTCCCGCGTGCAGGTGCCCGCAGATCGCCGCTTCGTCGGTTTCGACTCCTACAAGCCCGTCATCGATAGCGATGTCGACGTCGTCCTCCTCTGCGGCTACCCGAGCTTCCGCCCGATGCACCTCGCCTACGCAGTTGAAAAGGGCAAGCACACCTTCGCTGAGAAGCCCGTCGCCGTCGATGGCCCCGGCCTGCGCAGCGTGCTCGCCTCCGCCAAGGCCTCACGCGACAAGGGGCTCGCCTGCCTCGTCGGCTTTTGCTGGCGCTACCACGACGGCATGCGGGCCGCCTTCGACCGCGTCAACTCCGGCGAGCTCGGCCAGATCACCAGCGTCTACACCAACTACCTCGGCGGCACCCTCGGCAAGAAGCCGCGCAAGCCCGACTGGAGCGACATGGAGTTCCAGATGCGCAACTGGTGGCACTTCACCTGGATCTCAGGCGATCACATCGTCGAGCAAGCCGTCCACTCCATCGACCGCCTTCGCTGGGCCACCGGCGACCGCCTCCCGACGCGCGTCACCTGTCTCGGCGGCCGCGCCGCCCGCAATGGTCCAGAGCACGGCAACGTCTTCGACAACTTCTCCGCCATCTACGAGTACGAGGGCGGCATGAAGACCTTCCACGCCTGCCGCCAGATCGACGGCCTCCCCAACGACAACTCCGACTACATCGAGGGCACGCTCGGCTCCGCCGTCATCGGCAACGGGGGCGACACGCTCGTCACACGCGACCGCGCGGGCAACCAGACGTGGAAGTACGGCGGCCCCAAGCCGCGCGACATGTACCAGGCCGAGCACGACGAGCTCTTCCGCTCCATCCGGGCCGGCAAGCCCATCAACGACTGCGAGGAAGGCGCCCACTCCACCCTCATGGCCATCATGGCCCGCATGGCCGCCTACACCGGCCGGACCATCACCTGGGAGCAAGCGCTCAACAGCAAGGAGGACCTGATGCCCCCCTCGCTGGCGATGGGTCCGATCCAGACGCCCCAAATCGCTGTTCCCGGCCGCACGCGGTTCGTCTAACCCGAGAGCTCGATTGCGCGCCGGAACCCACCCGGTGCCGTTACCCGCCCGTTGCGCACCAAACCCGGCTTCGGGAGTACAACACTGTGCCCGAACGTGCCAGACCATCCGTGCCGGGACCAGTCAGGGTCGCCGCACGAGACTGGCCGCCGGGCTTGGGAGGCCTCTCATGCGCACGCTCCGCCCTCACCACGTGTCGTTCCGCATGGTTCCAGCCAGAACTCCGAGGCGGGTTCCGCTCGCCGGACTTCTCGCCGCGCTCGCCACCTGTGCCGCGTCCCTCCCCGCACTCGCCCAGCCAGACGCTGCCCGCACAGCAGTGCAGACCGTGGTGGTCCCGTTCAGCCGACACCGCCCTGAGATCGTGAGCCCAATCACCCTCGGCGCCAGTAGCGCCCGCATCGAGATCCGCGACCAGGTCGCGATGACGACGCTGGAGCTCTCCCTCTCTAACCCCGCCAGCACGCAGCAAGAAGCACAGCTCCTCCTGCCTGTTCCCGAGGGCGTCGTTGTTCGCTCGCTCCACTACGACGGCGTCGGCCCCGAGCCAAAGGCCGAAGTCCTGGACAAGGCACAGGCCCGCGCCATCTACGACGCCATCGTCCGCTCCATGCGCGATCCCGCCCTCGTCGAGTTCTACGGCACGGGCGTGATCAAGATCTCCGCCTTCCCCATCCCGCCCGGCAAGACCCAGAAGCTCTCCCTCACCTACGAGCAGGTCCTGACGCAGGACGCCGGCCGCGTCGACTTCCTCCTCCCACGTAGCCAGTCGCTCGGCGCCGAAGGCACAGTCTGGACCATCTCCGCGTCCATCCGCGATGCTCGCGGCGTCGCCTCCGTCTACTCCACCAGCCACGAGGTCGCAACCACGCGCATCAACTCCAACCACGTCGATATTGCTCTCAAGGACGCCGCCGCGGCCCAGTCCGGCAGCATCCGCCTCTCCTACGTCGTTCAGCCCAGCGCAAGCGACGGTCCCGTCGTCACCATGTCCGCATACCCCGACCCGTCCCTGAGCCCCGCCGGCGGCTTCTTTATGCTCATGGTGAGCCCGCCAGCGAACCTGCCCCCAGCTTCGCAGCGTCAGCAGCGCGAGGTCACGATCGTACTCGACCGCTCGGGCTCTATGCGGGGCGAGAAAATCAAGCAGGCCCTCGCCGCCGCGACGCAGGTTGTCAACGGCCTCGCCGACGGTGAACGCTTCAACATCATCGACTACTCCGACTCACTCGCATCCTTCGCCCCCGCACCAATGGTGAAGGACGCACGCACCACCAAGGAAGCACTCGCATACATCAACGCCATCCAGGTAAACGGCGGCACCAATATCCACGACGCCCTCATGGAAGCCCTCTCCCCCAACGCCGCCGAGGGCACGCTGCCGATGGTCCTCTTCCTCACCGACGGCCTCGCCACCGTCGGCGTCACCAACGAAGTTCTCATCCGCGACGCCGTCAAGAAGTCCAACACACACGGCCGCCGCATCTTCGGCTTCGGCGTGGGTCTCGACGTCAACACGCCCCTCCTCTCCAACATCGCGTCAGGCTCGCGCGGCGCGACAACCTTCGTCCTCCCCGATCAGGATGTCGAAGTCGCCGTCTCGCAGGTTTTCCGCCGTCTCGCAGGACCGGTGCTCGCCTCGCCGGTGCTGAAGGCAACCGGGAAGGATGGTGAACCGCAGTCGAGCCTCGTGCGCGACACGCAGCCGCGCGAGCTCCCGGATCTCTTTGAGGGTGACCAGCTCGTTGTCCTCGGGCGCTATGTCGGCAATCATCCCCCGGCCTTCACGCTCGAAGGCTCATACCTCGGCACCACCCGAACCTTCACGGTCGGCGCCGACGTCGCCTCCGCAAGCGTCTCCCCGCGAAACTCCCACGTTCCACGCCTCTGGGCCCTCCGCAAGGTGGCGTCGCTCGTTGACGAAGTTCGCCAAGC
>JBBQGR010000188.1:0-5602 GCA_038323185.1 Phycisphaerales bacterium
TGCCGCCGCGGTACACGCTGAGCGAGCTTCCCACACGCGTGCCCGGCGCTTCGATGCCGATCGTGAAAATCGTTGATCTCGCGCGAGAGCGCGCCATCCGCGCTCATCGCGAAGGACTCGAGGACCGAAGCATCCATCTCATCGGACCGACGCTGGAACACGCAATCGAGGCGACGCTAAACGCGGGCGGGCAGATCATTCTGCTCTTGAATCGGCGCGGCTTTGCGCACTACATCTCGTGCGCTCGTACTTCGTGCGAGTTCATCCTCTCGTGCGATCAGTGCGATGCGCGCCTCGTGCTCCACAAGCATCAGGGGCTTCCGATGGGCGGGTTTGTCCGCTGCCACCACTGCCTCGCGGAGCAGTGCGTGCCGCGGCTCTGCCCGATCTGCCAGGGGCGAGTGGGCTTCTTCGGCGGCGGCACACAGCGCGCCGAGGAAGAGATTGTCCGCAAGTTCGGATCGCTGGGCATCGCCGATGGCTCCACGCTGCTGCGCCTTGACAGCGACACGATGAAGAGCGCCCGCGACTACCACGATACGCTCGCCCGCTTCTCCCGCGGCGACGTGCGCATCCTGCTGGGCACGCAGATGATCGCCAAGGGGCTCGATGTGCCCAACGTCCGGCTCGTGGGCGTGCTCGATGCGGATACGGCCCTCACGATCCCAGACTTTCGAGCCACGGAGCGCACGTTCCAGCTCGTGAGCCAGGTCGCTGGCCGCGCCGGGCGCGGCGGACAGACGGGGCACGTCATCATCCAGACGTTCCATCCCACGCACGATGCCATCGTGCTCGCGGCGGCACACGACTACACCACCTTCGCCCGCGCAGAACTCGCAACGCGCCTCCGCGCGTCGCTCCCGCCGGTGCGGCGCATGGCCCGCATCGTGTGCCGCGACGCGGACCTTCAGAAGGCAACACACGCGGCACGCGACATCGTGCAGGCGCTCCGCGAGGTTGGTGATCCGACCCTGGACGTGCGAAACCCGGTCCCGTGCGCCGTGTCACGCATCTCGGGCCAGCACCGCATCGGCATCGATGCCTTCTCCCCCACCGCCGGGCAGTTGCAGCGAGCGCTCGCCAACGCTCGCGCGCGCGGCCTTGTCCGCAGCGACGCGAAGACCGCGATCGATATCGACCCGGTCGCACTCATGTAAGGCCGAGAGCGAGCAGCCCGACGCCCGCTACGCTGGCTCGATATGGAACCCAGCATTGGCAGCCTGGAAGGCAAGCGTGTGACGGTCATGGGTCTGGGCCGCTTCGGCGGCGGGCTCGGTGCCGCGCTCTGGCTCGCGCGGCAGGGCGCGGACGTCCTCGTCACCGACACCGCGACCGAAGAAAAGCTCGCGGGCGCGATGGAGGCACTGGCCCCGCACATCAAGGCAGGTCGCATCACGACTCGGCTCGGCGAGCACAACGTGAGCGACTTCACCACGGCCGACCTCGTGGTCGCGAATCCCGCGGTCCCGATGCCATGGGAGAATCGGTTTCTGCGAGCTGCTGAGGCCGCGGGCGTTGCGGTGACAACCGAAATCGCGCTCGCGCTGGAGCGGATCCCCGCTGGGTGCCGCCTGATCGCCACGACGGGAACCGCGGGCAAGAGCACGACCTCGGCGCTTGTGCATCACGTTCTGTCCGCGTGCGGCGTGGACTCGGTTCTTGGCGGCAATCTCGGGGGCAGCCTTCTTGAAGCACTCTCCAGCGGGCGCGTCACAGCTTCGACGACGCTCGTGATCGAGCTCTCAAGCTTCATGCTGTACTGGATCGGGCGCGTCGGCGCCCCATGCGCGCCCGATGCCGCAATTGTAACCAACATCAACGCGAACCACATCGATTGGCACCAGACGCTCGCGCACTACACGCAGTCAAAGCAGGTCCTGCTCGCGCAGCAGCATCCGGGCACCACCGCAATCCTCGGGAGCGTGGTGCGCCACTGGCCGCTGCGCGATGGCGTTGCGCGTGTGGTAATCGACGATCAGTCCCCTCGCATCGAGGGCCTCTCGATCCCGGGCTTGCACAACGTGCTGTATGCCGCAGCGGCGATCGCCGCCGTTCGCGCTGTCGATCAGCACATCAGGGAGATCCAGGCCCTCGATGCCGCACGAACATTCAAGGGCCTCCCCCACCGCCTTGAGTTCGTCACCATCGCCCGCGGCGTGCGCTGCTACAACGACAGCAAGTCCACGACGCCCGACGCCACTCTCCTCGCGGTCGAGGCCTTCGCCGAGGCGCCGGGTCGCAATCATGTCCATCTCATCGCGGGCGGCGCAGACAAGGGCAGCGACCTCACTCCGATCGCGAACCTCGCGCCGCACCTTGCGGGGCTGTACACAGTGGGCGCGACGGGTCCCACGATCAACGCCGCAGCACAGGGCAGGGCGATTGCCTGCGTCACCATCGATGCCGCAATCGAGCGAGCCTTCGCCCGTTCCTCGCCGGGCGATATCCTTTTGCTCAGCCCGGGCTGTGCGTCCTGGGACCAGTTCACGAACTACGAGGCCCGCGGGCGGAGATTCACCGAGCATGTTCAAGCACCTCTCAAGGAAAATCTCCAACCCCCCGCCGATGCGCGTTGATCACGCCGTAGCGCCCGCGCGCCATTTCGCAGAGCACGTCGCACGCAAGGTTGCGCTCTGCATCCTCACGATCTGGTGCAGTGCGTGCTCGCCGCAGCCAAAGGCAACGCCGCCATCGGATACCCCGCCGCCAATTGCGCCCGTACCACCGGCCGCGGCCACCGACGCCGTGGCGCCTGTGGTCGCGATCGCTCCATCGCTACCACCGCCCGCGACGCCGCCGCCCGAACTCGCGGTACAACCCACGAATCCCAAAGCCGGACTTCGCGAGCTTTTCCCCGGCCTGCGCATCGACGTTGCGGGCAAACTCATCGAGCTTGACGCGACCGTTCCCATCGACTCCCACAATCCGCGCACGCCGCGTGTGTATCTCGAGCTCTTCGCCTGCCCCCCCGACAGCAAGGAGCACGAGGCGGTCGCACTGACCAGGGTGCTGCCGAGCCAGGTTCACACCGCGTTGCTCCTGCTCGGCCTTGAGCCCGGGTCCCCCGGCCGATACTTCTTCGAGGGCAAGAAGCTGGTTTCGACTCCGCCCACCGGGCCGCGGGTGGGAGTCACGCTGGCATATGAACGCGACGGAGCGTCCATCGAGGTTCCTGCCACCGACTGGGCCATCAGCACGTGCGATGGTCAGACGCTTACGAACTATTCAACCTCCGAGCACTTTGTCTTCGCGGGCTCCATGATCGTGAAACGAGAAGACCGCGAGATTTACTATGCCGATACAGACGGCACCCTCATCGGCCTCGCCACGTTCGGCGGCGAGTGCATCGCCTGGACCGGAATGCATAATCCCGACTCAGGTATCGAAGAGCCGCACTGGATCGCCAACCCCGGCGCCGTTCCACCCGTCGGCACGCCTGTCATCATCCGTATCCGACCCGAGTAGCGCGAGCCGCACGAACATCCAAAGCCCTCCGGCGGCCGAATCCTCGATCTACCAGAAGTTGCCCCGAGCAGACCCCCGGCACACGCTCCCATCGCAAGCTCAAAGTTCCCCGACCTCCAAACCAGTTACGGATCGGACCCGTACAAGTACAAGGTAGAAGAGCCGCACCCGCTCGCCCCTCCCTTCGCCCCGCCTCCCTCGGCCTCCTTCCCCCCGCCACCTCGCACCAAGGCAGGCCAACACCATGCGTCGATTTGTTGCCTTCGGACCCGCCTTCGTAGTGCTCCTCACGGCCTGCGTCGTTCTCGTCGCGGCTCCCGCTGTCATATCGAGCGTCTCCTCCGCCCACACGCGAGCCACCGTGACGCTCGCGCATCAGAGCCTGGATTCCGACGACATCCTCCTGCGGCTCAACACTGCGATCCGCAACATCGACCAGGCTGTTCGCCCCTCCGTCGTTCACCTTGATGTTCGATCAAGCGATCGCAGCCGCAGCCGCTTTCGTGGCTCGGCTGGCTCGGGCTGGGTCTTTGATGAGCAGGGCCACATCGTGACCAACGCGCACGTCGTCTCGGGTGCCGATACGTTGCGAGTTCAGTTCTATGATGGCCGCGTCGCCTCGGCGGAAGTCATCGGGATGGACCCGCTCACCGACGTCGCCGTGGTGAAGGTTAGCGCAGGCTCGCACCTCATTCCAATGCGCCGCGCTACCTCAGAGCTCATCGCAGTCGGCGACCGCGTCTTTGCATTCGGCTCGCCCTTCGGCTTCAAGTTCTCAATGTCAGAGGGCATTGTCTCGGGCCTTGGTCGATCCGCTCGCACGACGATGGGCTTTGCGGGCCTCTCCAACTTCATCCAGACCGACGCCGCCGTCAATCCCGGCAACTCCGGCGGCCCGCTCGTGGACGTTCGTGGCCGCCTCATCGGAATGAACGTCGCCATTGCCACCGCGACCGACACCGAGGGCGGCACCGAAGGTCAGTCGGCGGGAATCTCCTTCGCGATCCCGCTCCGCACCGTCGAGGCTCGCGTCCGCCAGATCATCGCGGGTCAGCCCATCATCCCCGGCTTCCTGGGCGTCTCCTTCGCCGCGGGTGAGCAAACCCGCCCTTCCGATGTCGATGGTGTTCCCGGCGTTCGCGTGACGCAGGTCACAGACGGCGGTCCCGCCGACCTCGCGGGCCTCAAGCCCGGCGACATCATCACGCATATCGAGGGTGAGGACCTCATCTCCGCCGAAACGCTCCGCTCACTCATCTCCACCTCCACCCCCGGCTCAACCGTCTCGCTCCGCGTATGGCGCAGCGGCGACGTGATCGAACTGCGTGCCACGCTGGGTCAGATGCCCGTCCTCGCTCAGGGCCAGATATACCGCGAGATGCTCCGCAGCGACTTTGGCCTTGTGCTGCAGGATCGCAGAGGAGCTTCCGTCCGCGCCATCATCCCCGGTTCTCTCGCCGCCGATCAGGGCCTGCGTGACGGCATGCGCATCACGCATGTGAACGATGTTGCCGTGGAAGATTCCGATGCCGCCGCCGCCGCGCTCTACACCAACGGCCTCCTCTGGGGCCGGACGGTCCGACTCAAAGTCGAGCGAACGGTCGCGGGCCAGGACGGCGCGCCCGAATCAGCTCAGACCGAGGAACTCAGTCTCCGAATTGGCGACTGAAGGCTGTCGTACTCCGCGTCCTTCCGTGTCACTCACTCTTGTCACGATGCAGGCGCGGCCACGCTTCGCCGCTCACGCATCGCCGCACCAGGAGCGAGCATGACTCTCTCGCACACTCTCAGCACGAAGCGCTCCAACGCTCAAAACTTCCTCGCGCCGCCCGTGGTCGCTCGCTCCCACATCACGCTTCTCGTCGAAACCGGACTCGCTCTCCTCCCAGCACTCACTGTCGCCGCGGAACCCGAGACGCCAAGCTCATGCTGCGCCGGCACCGGACGCGCCGCCTTGATGCTCGCAAGCCAAAGCGGCAACAGCACGCCGCAGCCACCCGCGACTCCCGTCGCGCCAGCTGGCATGGTCTGGATCCCCGGCGGCGAGTTCACCATGGGCAGCACCGACCCACTCGCGCGCCCCGACGAGTCGCCGGTGCAGCGCGCACGCGTCGACGGATTCTGGATGGACACCACC
>JBBQGR010000189.1:0-5595 GCA_038323185.1 Phycisphaerales bacterium
CCGTGCGCGAGCACGCGGAGCAGAAGGTCTGGAGCCGGCTCGGCGAGCTGCGCGATCGCAAACTGACGCAGCCCGGGCTTGTCGTCGGCGTGCTGGGCTGCATGGCCGAGCGCGACGGCGAAGACCTGATGCGCCGCATGCCCGTCGTCGACATGATGTGCGGTCCGGGCGAGCTCGACAAGCTGCCCGCGCTCCTCGACAACGCCGTACGCACACGCGCGAGCCTGCTCGCCGAGCTCCCCGAGCATCTCAACGCGACCGATGTCTCCGCGCGCCAGGTGGCGCTCCAGGGCAACACAAGCCGGCGCAGCGCCACGCTCGCCGCCGCCGCGGACACGCTCGAACTGCTCGACCTCTCCCGATCCATCTCACCCATCTCAGTCGGCGCAGACGAAGGCACGGGCGAGTTCGCGCGACGCACCGCATACGTGCGGATCACGCGCGGCTGCAACAAGTTCTGCACGTACTGCGTCGTCCCCTTCACGCGCGGCGCCGAGATCCACCGGCCACCAGACCACATCGTCGATGAGTGCAAGCGGCTCGCCGACGCCGGCGTCATCGAGATCACGCTCCTCGGCCAGACCGTGAACCACTACCGCTTCGAGCACGGCGCAAGCGTCACGGTCGGCGGCGTGATGCAGCCTCAAAAGGGCCGCACCTACGCTGGCGGGCACCGGCGCGATCCATTCGCGGGCGAAGCGACAACGACCTTCGCGGACCTGCTCGCGCGGATCCATGACGAGGTGCCGGCGATCCAGCGGCTGCGCTTCGTCACGAGCTACCCGCGCGACTTTGGCGATGATGTCCTCGAAGTCATCCGCGATCACCCACGACTCTGCCGCTATTTGCACGTACCAGCCCAGAGCGGCAGCGATCGAATCCTTAAGCTCATGAACCGCGGCTACACAGCTGCTGAATACACAGAATTCCTCGATCGCGCGCGTGCGATCCTCGACCAGCCCGAGATCGGGCGGCCCCTGATGCTGTCGGGCGATTTCATCGTCGGGTTTCCCACAGAGACCGACGAGGACTTCGACGCGACCGTCGCGCTCGTCGAGCGCGCACGCTATAAGAGCGCGTTCATCTTCAAGTACTCGCCCCGGCCCGGCACGGTCGCGATCAATAAGCTCGCAGACGATGTTCCAGAAGGCGTGAAGCGCAGCCGCAACAACCGCCTGCTGCTCGCGCAGGCGCAAATCTCCGAAGAGATCGGGGCATCGCTCGTGGGAACAACGCCGCAGGTCTTCGTCGAAGGACTCTCGGCCAAGGAACGCAAGCGCCGCGACCGTGCGAAGCCCGCAAACACACCATCCAAGATTCCTGGTGGTGTAGCGCTCACCATCGCCGGCCGCGCCGCTAGCGGACCAGCGATCAACGCCCGCGATGAGCCCTGCTGCGGCACCAAGTCTCGCGAGGAAGATGCCCAGACCCTGCCCGACCAGGTGCAGCTCACCGGCCGGACCGATGGCGATGTCATCGTCCACTTCGACGCGCCGCCGGGCCGAGCGCCCGAGTCCATGCTGGGATGCATCGTGCCCGTGCGAATCACGCAGGTGCGCGGGCTCTCGGTGCTCGGGACGATGGTGGGCGAGTAAGGCCCGCAGACGCAATTCTCGCGTCGCACATTTCCGATCGCATGTCCGATAGTGCGTGTGTTGGCCGCGCTGCGCGAGCACGTTCGGAGCAATAACTCACGCGACGATCGTCCATCGGTGCTTATCACAAGCCCAAGGCTCGACAGAACGCCCAGAGCATGTCATTGTTCTGCCGGAGAGAGATCGACCAGCGCCGGTGTGTTTCCCGCGTTGGGCGAGCATTCGATACCAAGAGAGAGGAAGACATGCGTTCCACCACAAAGATTTCGGTGCTTACCGCCCTCGTTGCCGCGTGCGGTATTGCGGGCGTCTCACAGGCCGCCCTGACGTTCAGCTTTGCTGATCCAGTCCCGGGTCGCCAGATGAGCTACAGCCAGGGCACGGGCCTCATCTCGTACGACAATCTGGCCGCGATCACGGTCCTCGTGGATGGTTCGACCGAGCCCATCTCGTTCAGCACTGCGTTCCCCAACTCGACGATGACGATGAGCCTCGCGGTTGGAACCGTCTCGGTTGCCGGCCCCGTGATCCAGGCTCCCGTCGCGGGCTTCTTCGAGCTGCGCGATGCGTCGAGCGCTCTGATCATTCGCGGCGACACCGCCAACGGCTCGTTCATCCGCCTCGGCTCTACCAGCTCGATTCTGATGTCTGACGACATCAGCTTCGCGTACACCGCTGGTCCCTCGCTGAACGCGCTTCTCGTTCCCGGCCGCGCTCTTGCGAATCCGCAGGAGGCCGTGTTCACCGTGACGGACCTGCTCGTTGGTGGCGGCGGCCCGCTGGTAGTCGATGGTCAGATGCGGAGCTGGACGGCCAACGCTTCGTACTCGGGCAACTCTGAGGTTGTTCCCGCTCCCGGCGCCATCGCCCTTGCCAGCCTCGGCGGCCTGCTGATTGCCCGTCGCAAGCGCGCGTAATCGCGAGCGAGCGTGGCTGATTCGCATCCCCTCCTGCGAAAGGACCGCGGGCCTAATTGGGCTCGCGGTCCTTCGTCGTTCATGCGTGTGGCGCTCGCGTGCTACGGCGCAGAGCCTGCGTTGTCGTCGTCGCGAAACTTGTGCAGTGCGCGCTGCTTGGCCGCGAGGAGTCCGCCCGCGCTGCGGGTGTCGCTTGTCGCATCTACTTGCGCGGCGGGACGCGGCGCGAGTGGTTCTTCGATCTCGCGCATCTCGCCGAGCCGCTGCGCTCGACGCCGGTCTCTCGCGGCCCTGACGAGCGATGTGGCGTCGTCGATGCCGAGTGCGAGCGAGTCGGACGTTGTCACGGTCGGTAGCGCGTCTGCTGATGCTGGCGCGGGCGTTGTTTCGCGCGTGGCGCGAAGGCCGCCGAGCGACGCCGCGGCGCGTCCGGCGCGACTAGCCTCTTCACGCAGCGAGCTCGCCGCGAGATCGGGGCGGAACGCGCGCGTGAGCCAGCGGTCCCAGGCGATGCGGCGCACCGCGATGTCGAGCATGAGCACGCCCACGAGCCACGCAAGCAGCATGCGAGTCAAGGGCGCGAGCGCCTCGCGCGGCGAGATGCCAGCACGGTCGAAGATCGCGGCGGTCTCGGGAGCATTGAGATCGAGCACGCGCCCCGCGCTGACGCGCGCGATCTCTTCGAGGAGTGCGGAGTTGGACGTTCGATCGCGAAGCTCGCTTGCGGCGTTGATGCTGCGCCCGAGCAGCAGCGGTGAGAGCGGCTTTCCCGCGCGCGTGGGCTTCACGAGCGCCAGGTACGAGCCCGAACTCGCGGCGGGCAGCCGCGCCTCATAGGTCCCAGGGCCGGTGGCCGAGAGTGCAATATCGGTTGGCGCACCAGCGGGGTCGTAGATCGTGGCGGCCATCGCGAGCTCATCCAGCGGCGTGCCGTCTTCGTCGGTCGCATCGACGCGCAGCGTGAGGCTCTGTCCGTCGCTCGAGAGCGTGCCGCGGAGGCCTCGACCCGCAGAAGCGCGCGCGCTGGTGCGGACAACTTGCGTCCAGAGTCGCCGGTATCCGTCCCACTCGAGCCATGGCGCGGCCCAGCGATGCGCGTCGCTGGTGAACGCGACAACCTGACCGAGTCCGACCGCCCAGTGCGAGAGGACCGGCTCGCCGCCGGGCGTCACGATCGCGTTGACGATGCCCGGTTCGGTTCGAGGTTGCGTGAGGACCAGGCCACCAAGTTGCGGCAGATCGGGGCCGATGCCGGTGGTCATGGGCGAGCCCGCGGGCAGCAGAACTGGCGTGAAAGGTTCTTCTCGCAGCATGGGCGTGCGCACGACGCGGACGGCCTTGAGCAGGAGTTTGGGGAGCATCTGCACCTGCGTTGCGTGGTAGAACGCTCCGCCGCCCTTCCTGGCCATCTCGGCGAGGATCGTTGAGTCAATCTCGTCACCAACGGCGATTGAAGAAAGGCGGATGTTCTCCTTGGCCATCGTCTCTGCGATCTCGACGAGGCCGAGTTTGGTGCGAGAGACGCCGTCGGTGAGGAGGATGATGTGGCGGATCTTCGCGTTGCCCGCGTGTTCACGCATCTGCTCGAACGCGGCCTCGAGGGGCGAGAGGATCTCGGTGCCGCCGCCGCTGGGGATGTCGAGCATGAGCTTTGCCGAAGCTTTGCCGTCGGTGTTGCGCGCGAGTGGGATGAGCACGTCGTATGAGTCGTTGAACGTGATGACGCCGAGGAGGTCGCGAGGGTCCAGGCTTCGGATGGCGATTGCCGCGGCTTCATTGGCGATCTCCTGCTGGCTGCGACCGGTGCCCATGACCCATCGGCGCATGGAGCCGGAGTTGTCCATGACGAGGATGATGGCCGCGTCGGGCACGACGAGGCGCTCGGGGAGATCGAGCGCGACGGGGAGGAGTGGTTCGAGCGTGGATCCGCGCCAGCCGCCGGCGGCGAAGGAGCCGGGGCCGCCGATCATCACGAGGCCGCCGCCCATGTCGCGCACGAACGCGGCGATGCTCTCTTGCGTGCGCAAGCTCAGCAGCTCGGCGGGGACCGACTGGAGAACGACGAGGTCAAACTCCTGCAGTGAGAGAAGGTCGTCGGGCGCGCTGCCGGGTTGCACGATGGTGACATCGAGCCCGGCCTCGCGGAGGGATCGTGGAAGTGCGGTGGATGAGTCGCCGTCGGCTTCTGAGGCGCCGTCGATGACGAGGATGGAGCCGCGGCCGGGCGTGACGGTGAAGGCTTCGGCGGTGTTGTTCTCTGGCGTGGTATCGCCGAGGGGCTGGCCGAGTGGGCTGATGTCGGGCTCGAAGACCGCGGAGAAGCGATGCACGCGGCCCTCGCCGAGCGGAACCTCGAAGGCCTCGATGTTCTGGCCGGGTTCGAGCGTGATGCGCCGGCCGACGGCCTCGACATCGGGGCCGGTGAGGTCGATTGGTTGTCCGTCGCGCAGGATGACGATGGTGCCCTGGGTCTGCGTCGCGGCGGAGATGACCGCCCGGAGCGTGACGGCGCCTTCCGCGGCGGCGGTGGGGGGCGCGTCGAGCGTTTCGATTGAGACTTCCTGATCGAGCGCGTAGCGGATTGGGACGACATCGATCGGGATGGGTTTCATGGCACCGATGCCGAAGCCCGAAGCCTCGCTCGCGGCGGCGAGGGCGTCGCCGGCGGTCTGGTTGCCGTCGCTGATGAGAACGAGTCGCGCGGCGGCGTCGGGCGGGATCAGGCCGCGCGCTAGACGCAGCGCTTCGGCGATGTTGGTGCCTTGGCGCAGCCGCAGATCGAGCGAGCGGCTTGCGAGGTCGGCGCGAGTTGGTGTTGCGATGGAGGCCGCGGCACCATCGAAGACGACGACGCCGAGCAGATCATCGGCCTTGCGCGTGGCGGCGAGGCCGAGGACGAAGGCTCGCGCGGCCTCCATGTAGTTTCGTGGTGCGGCGGTGGACGCGGGATCTTGCGGCGCTGTTGCGCCGAAGCGACGGACCGACTCGCTCACGTCAACGACCGCGACCACGGCGAGCGTGTCGGTGGTGCGGACGCTTGAGAGTCCGGCGAGGAGCGCGGCGATGAGGGCGACGAGTGAGGC
>JBBQGR010000190.1:0-5594 GCA_038323185.1 Phycisphaerales bacterium
CCACCAACGCCCGCGTCTCGCGGAAGCGGCCTTGAGCGGGCTGCGGGGGCGTCCCATAAACATGACCACGAACAACCTTCATATTGATTCCCAACGCGCCGCCAGGGGCCTGCCGGGGGCGGCGATACAGGCCAAAGGTGCGACGCTACCGCTACCCTCCCTCATGCCCGAGCTTCCCGAGGTCGAGCATCTTCGCCGCACGATTGAGCCTCGCCTGCTTGGCCGCACCGTGACGCGGATTGAGGTGCGCCGTGCAGATGTGTGCGAGGTGTGGCGAGCGTCCGCTCATGGTGCAGACGCAGCGCCCTCTGCAACGCGCGGCCTTTCATCGGCCCGCCAAGGCTTGCAGCGCCTCGAGCCCGATTCGGCCACCCTCCACGCCGCGCTGCTCCTTGGACACACCTTCACGGGCACGCAGCGCCGCGGCAAGGAGCTGGCGCTGGTCGCCGCCTTCGCCGGATGTGCGCGGGTGCTATGCGTGCACCTTGGCATGACGGGGCAGTTGCGATGGCACGCTACACCACCCACGTTCGCGCCCAAGGCGCATGTGCACGTGCTGTGGGAGCTCGACGGCGGCGAGCGTGTACCCGCCGCGGGAAGCAAGATTCCGGGCGGCTTTATGACCTTCGCCGACCCGCGCCGGTTCGGCGGCTTGGCGTGCCTTGACTCCGCTGGCGATCTCGCGCATCGCTGGCGCGCGATGGGACTCGATGCGCTCACGTCGCCGCCGGATGATCTCGCCGCCGCGCTCGTGGCCGAGCTCGGCCGCGCTAACCGTGCCGTGAAGGCCGCGCTCCTCGACCAACGCGTCGTCGCTGGCGTTGGGAACATCTATGCCGACGAGGCCCTCTTCGCCGCCCGCATACTGCCCCGCAAGCTCGCCAGGCGCCTCTCCCCCGACCGTGTACGCCTCCTGGCAACGCATCTCCGGGCGATCCTGATCCGGGCGGTGGAGGCCGGCGGCTCAACCCTGCGAGACTACGTCAACGCCGAGGGCGACCGCGGCCAAGCCCAAACTCTTCACCAGGTCTACGGCCGCGGCGGACTCCCCTGCGTGGCTTGCGGACTTTCCCTGCAAGCCGCCCAGATCGCACAGCGGACAACGGTCTGGTGCCGCGCTTGCCAGCGTGACAGGCGTGACAGGCGTGACAGGCGTGACTGGACGTGATGAGTCGTAACGCCGCGAGGCTGCACCAGAGACTTATCCACACCGCCCAGAGCGTATCTCATCTCGCCTCTCCGGTCCGAAATTCTGCCTACGCCTCGGAAGGTTTCTTTCCTATAGATGAGATAGAACACTTCATCATCACAGTAGTAAGGCCTGTCGGGTTGTGGATAAGTGATTATTCATGTACACAAGTCCCTGCTGTGCATGACCTTGGAAGGGGCAACGCCGTGGGGCTTTCATGTCGCCCAGCGCTCGGTACGGGCGCTTCACCAGTACTTGCCACTCCAGCCCAGCCGCCGACACCCACCACCCCACCCCCGCGCCAGGCGCTTTGCTCGCGCGCCAGCGCCCGGTTGTCCACCCCTACTCCACACGACAGCCGACAGGTCCGGGTCGAGTTACCCGCGCCCGGCTGACCGAGTCGGCGTGGGGCTGGAAGCAGGCACTGTTCGGGTTCCGATTGGCCAGCCGGTTTCTTGCTCGAACCATCCTTGAAGCTGTGCCACAATTGCCGCGGCGGGCGTGTCTGGTTCAAACTCAACCACCGGCCCGACCCGAAGCCGAGACCGGCTCCAGCGCCACAGGCTCCCCCACGCCTTGGCGGCGTATGGCGTCCCGGTGATCGCAATTGGCAGCACACGCGCCCCGCTCCTGCCAATCAGGATCCCGGTCCCCGCCATGAATGGAGTCAGCACCCGCGGCGGGCGCTCGATGGAACCCTCGGGAAAGATGCCGACCACGCCCCCACCCTGCAGGTGCCGCAGCGCCTCGCGCAAGCCGCCAAGATCGCGCCCGGACGTCGTGATGCTGATGACCTCGGTCCACTCCCAGAAGACCTCGAAGATCGGAAGCCGCATCTTCGTCGCCATCATGAACCGGATCGGGAAGGGCACGCTCGCCTGCACCAGCACGGGATCCAGCCCGGCCGTGTGGTTGCACACCACGATCAGCGGGCCCGGCTCACGCGAAGCCGGGATGTTCTCGCGTCCCTCCACCACCAGCCGATGCACCACGCGGCAGTAGATCCGAGAGCCGTGATAAAAGATTCCCGTCACCGTGTCGCCACGCGGGTTCGCCAGCAGCCGGTTCGCGATAAACGCGAAGACCAGCCACACGCCAGCCGCGAAGATGAGCCAGAGGAGCAACACGAGGGCCGATGTTAGCGTCCGCAAGCGATGCAGGCACGACTCAATCGCCCTTCCTCGACGCCGTCTTCGCTCGCGCAGCCCCCGATCCTTTCTTCTCCTCCCCTAGTGCCCAGTGCCTAGTGCCTATCTTCAAGAATGTCCGACCTCTGGGCCCCAGCCCGCCAGCGATCGCACGAGGCCGTGCTCCCCCTCGCGGCACGCATGCGCCCGCGCATCATCGCGGAGTTCGCCGGACAAGAGCACATCCTGGGCCCCGGCAAGCTCCTTCGCCGCATGCTTGATGCTGGCGCGGTCACCAGCATGATCTTGCACGGCCCGCCCGGCACGGGCAAGACCACGCTCGCCGAGCTGATCGCTTCGCACACCAAGCGCGAGTTCGTGCGTGAGAACGCCGCGTCCGTCGGCGTCAAGCGCATCCGCGAGATCGTGGACGAAGCCGCCAAGCGCCTCGAGCTCGAACGGCGCCGCACCGTTCTCTTCCTCGACGAGATCCATCGCTTTACCAAGAGCCAGCAGGATGTGCTGCTTGCCGACGTCGAGCGCGGCCTCATCACGCTCATCGGCGCCACCACCGAGAACCCGCTCTTTGCCGTCAACTCTGCGCTCGTCAGCCGCAGCACGCTCTTCCGGCTTGAATCACTCAGCGAAGCGGCGATCAAGTCCATCCTCCGCCGCGCCGCCGCGGATCCTGCCCGCGGCTACGGCGCACTCAGCATCACGCTCACCAACGAAGCCCTCGAAGTCTGGGCCACCAAGAGCGATGGAGATGCACGCCGCGCACTCACGGCCCTCGAAGTCGCGGTGGAATCGGCGCGCCTGAATTCCGGAGAAGAGGCCGGTGACACTCATCCTCGCACTTCTGGAGAACCTGGTCCGGACCTGGGACACGCTCATCTCGACGCTGATGCGGGACCGGGAGGAACGCGGCCAGATCCGCGAGCAGGCAGAGAAGGACGCGGCCCTGGATCCGAAGACGCGCGAGCAGCGCAAGCAGGATCTCGCGCGAGCGCGCTCGCGCCCGCGGCGATGACGACGCCCGCGATCATCATCACCCGCGCCATCGCCGAAGACTCCATCCAGCAAAAAGCGATCGTCTACGACGGCACCGGCGATGGCCACTACGACACGATCAGCGCGTTCATCAAGAGCGTGCGAGGCAGCGATCCCGACGCCGCGATCTACTGGCTCGCGCACATGCTCGAGGCTGGCGAAGATCCGCGCTTCATCGCGCGCCGCCTCTCGATCCTCGCGAGCGAGGACATCGGCAACGCCGACCCGCGCGGCATCATGGTCGCCGCCGCGGCGTGGGAGCTTGTCGAGCGCGTCGGCATGCCAGAGTCACGCATCACGCTTGCGCAGGCCACCATCTACCTCGCGCTCGCCCCCAAGAGTAACGCGAGCTATGTTGCCATCGACGAAGCGATGAAGGACGTGCGCGAAGGCCGCACGATCCCCGTCCCGATGCACATCAAGGACGGCAACGTGCGAAAGGCCGTGCTGCGCAGCGCCGACTCCACCAGCGCCGAAACCCAGCGCGGCCAATCGCCGCAGACCTACGCCTACACCCACGACGCCCTCGCAAGCGACACACACCTGGGCAAGGTCGGCACGCAGGACTACCTGGGCGTCGAGAAGAAGTACTACAAACCCACAACCCACGGCAGCGAAAAGACCATGGGCGAAGCGCTCGAGCGAGCAAGGGCACTGCGCGAGCGAGCCCGAGAGTGAGGAGGCAAGCCGCGAACGCAAGGACTTCAACACGAAGGGCCCCGGAGGCCGAAGAGCCAAATGGCCAAAGAGTGAAGTAGGAGTTGTGCGGCGCACACTGATGGTGCCAACTTCTCATCACTCTCAAGACTCTTACCACGCGAAGCACCCTAAGCACCGAAGCACGCTAAGCACCGAAGCACGCTCAGCACACTCGCCACCTCCGCCCGTCGTCGAGCCCTGACTTTCGCCAACGAAGTGCCAAGTCGCCAGTGCCCCTCGAGCAATCCGCCTTAAAGTTCGTTTCTCGCTCACTCGCTTACTCGCTTCATCTTTTTTAACTTTCGCTCTTCGCTCTCCTTTTTTCGCTTTTTCCCCATGGCCCCCCCCACTCCCAAGCAGCTTCTTCGCCTCGAGATGAGGGTTCGCCTCGCGTCCATCGACGCCGCCGCGGTCCTTCGCGCCTCGCACCATGCCTGCGCTCGCCTGCTTGGCCTCTCCGCTTTCGCCGCGGCGGAGCGCGTCATGCTCTACATGCCCCTCGGCCACGAACTAAGTCCCGCACCTCTCGCGTTCGAGGGCCAGCGACTAGCCAAGACCCTCTGGCTCCCTCGGACAGACTGGGAATCGCGCGCGATGTCTGCGGCCAAAGCCCCGCCCTGGAACGCCGACGGCGTGAACGAAGGCCTCGTCGCGGGCCGCCACGAACTTCGCGAGCCGCCTCCCGCCGCCGAGATCGCCGAACCCGCCACCCTGGACATGATCCTCATTCCGGGCCTGGCCTTCGACGCCCGTGGCGGCCGCCTCGGGCGCGGCGCGGGCTTCTATGATCGGTTTCTCGCCGACCTGCGTCGAGCCAGCGGCAAGGCCGTGTTCGTCGCCCTCGCACTTGATGAACAGATCCTTGAGGGTGTGCCGATGGATCGGCACGATGTATATGTGGATCTTGTCGTGACGCCCACCAGAACGCTGGGACCACGAGCCGAAACTACTGGGATCACCGAGATCACCGAGATCACCTGAACCCCGCCCCGTCTCGAAGTACCGCCCGCTCTGTTCGTGCTCTCTCGCTCCTGTCTCACTCACCACGGAAGGCAACCGGACCATGGCACTCCCGTCCCAGATGGATCGCGTCACCGAAGTCAGCCGCCCCTTCACCGCCCGAAGCGTCGCCTGGACCACCACCACCGGCGGCAAGGTCGGCCTCGCCGTCTCCGGCGTTTTCGTCCTCGCCATGCTCGGTTATGGCGGCGTCCAGCTCTTCTCCGGATCGCCCCGGTCCGCCAGCGCGGAACCGATCGTCGCCGCGACCAATCCGACGAACAAGGCAAACCCCACCAACGCGGCCGGTGCGCGCACGACGCCGCCCGTGATGAACACGCCGTCCAACACGCCTCCCAACTCGCCTACGGGCGCGCCGCTCGCCGCGACACCCCTCGCCAGCGACGCGGACGCGCCAGTCTCTCTCTCGCAGGGCCGCGGCAGCGACGCCCAGCCGAGCAATCCAGCACCCTCGACGCCCGCGACCTCGACTCCCGCGGCCCCATCGCCCGGACGTCCCGCTGGCGTTG
>JBBQGR010000191.1:0-5587 GCA_038323185.1 Phycisphaerales bacterium
TTCACATCCGGCACCGTGCTGTGCGTCCATGAACGACCCCCGCCACCTTGCGCCGGCGCAGGCCTCTTCGCAGCAGCAAACGGACCGCCCGAAGCCGCCTGGCTCGGCGAGACATATTTACCGCCGCCCCCTCCACTACCACCTCCACCAAACGCCGCATCAATCTCTCCCGGCGCCTGCGCCGCAGCGTCATAGTTCTTAAACCGCGTGGTCTTGTTGTCCCAGCTCAGCTTGATCACGCCCGTAGGACCATTTCGCTGCTTGGCAACAATCACCTCCGCAAGCCCCACCTTCTCCGGATTCTCCATCTTCCAGTCCTCATCCTGAATGTGATAATACTCCTCGCGGTGGAGCAACATGATAACGTCCGCATCCTGCTCGATCGAGCCCGACTCGCGCAGGTCGCTCATCCGCGGCCGATTCCCCTCGCGCGACTCGCTCGCGCGATTCAGCTGGCTCAGGCACACCACCGGAATGTTGAGCTCTCGCGCCAGGCTCTTGACGCCGCGCGAGATCGTCGACACCTCCACCTGCCTGCTCTCGCGCGCCGCCCCCGGCGCACTCATCAGCTGCAGGTAGTCGATCATGATTACCTTGACGCCATGCTGCGCCACCATCCGCCGCGCACGCGCACGCAGGTTCAGCACCGTCAGGCTCGGCGTGTCATCGATGAAGATCGGCTCGTGCTTGAGATCCTCCGCCGCGAACACAAGGTCCCGCAGCTCATTGTTGGGAATCTTGTGCCCGCCGCGCATCATCTGGCTCGAGACCCCCGACCGCGCCGACAGCAGTCGCTGCACGATCGCGTTCTTGCTCATCTCAAGGCTGAAGAGCCCAACTGGCACGCGCCCCTTCGCTGGCATCGGCGGACACACTCCCCCACGCGCAATCTGCTCGCACAGATTTAGCGCGAGTGCCGTCTTCCCCATCGACGGCCGCGCGGCCAGAATCAGCATCTCGCCCGGCTGCAATCCCCGCAGCATCTCATCCATCTCGCCATAGCCGCTCGCCACGCCCGACAGAGCCCCACCGTCAAAGTCCATCTGCTCGATGCGCTTGAGCTCGATCTCAAGCAGCTCGGCCAAGCCCGTCGGGTCGCTCCCGTGCTGCTCCTGCGCAATCTCAAAGACCCGCATCTCCGCGCTATCCAGCACCTCGCGCGAGCCCTCGGGCCCAAGGTCCGCCGCGTGGTACGCGTCATACAGAATCTGCCCCGCGGCGTCGATCAACCGCCGCAGCTTCGCCTTGTCCGCCACAATCCGCGCAAAGTGCGGCGCGTTCACCGCCGTCGGAACCGCCTCCGCCAACTCCGCCAGATATTCAGGCCCACCCACCTGATCCAGAACGCCCCGATCCCGCAGCAGGTCCACGATCTGCACGAGGTCGCCGCTGTGCCGCTGGTCATACACATCCACCACCGCGCGGTAGATGTGCGTGTGCTTCTGCGCGTAAAAATCGTTCTCGCTCTTGATCAGACCCAGAATGTCCGGCACCACATTCGGATCCAGAATCATCGAGCCCAGCAGACTCATCTCCGCCTCAGGCGAGACCGGCGGCTGCTTGTCAAACAACTCCTTCGCCGAGATCGGCGCAAACCCCTCACGCCCCCGCCCGCCGCGGCGATACCGACCACCCGTCGCAACATTTGGATCGTTTGAGTCCATCATCTCGTTGCCTGAAAAGAGTCCTTCAGCCCGCATGCCACACACCACGCACGGTCGGGAGCCTACGCGACTCTCCAACTAGATCGTGAGCAAGCGCGAGCGTTTTCACACGATGTCCCCACCGCGCGCGGCTGGTGTCGATTGACGATCGAATCTATCCGCCCCACTCCCCTCGTACCATCCCGCATGAAGTACCACGTCCCCGGCCTGCCCCAAGCCCTTGTGGATGCCTTCGCGGCCTCGCCCGAACTCCCAACCCCACTCCCGCCAGATCCCTTCCCGCTCCTGAAAGCGTGGTTCGATGAGGCCAAGGCCGCCAAGCACGTACCAAACCCGGACGCGATCTCGCTCGCCACCGTCGGCCCGCGCGCCGAGCCTTCCTGCCGCATCGTCCTCTGCCGCGGCATCGACGTCGCCACCGGACGCATCACGTTCTTCACCAACGACCAAGGCCGCAAGGGCACCGAGCTCGCCTCCAGCGGCCGCGCCGCCGTCGTCTTCCACGACGACCACTGGGACCGCCAGGTCCGCCTCGAAGGCCTCGTCGTCAAAAGCCCCGACGCTGAAAGCGACGCTTACTTCTACTCGCGCCGCTGGGAAAGCCGCCTCTCGGCCTGGACTAGCGACCAATCTCGCCCCACGCAAGGCCGCGCCGAGCTCCTGAGCAAAATGGCACAGGTCATCCAGCGCCTCGGCATCGACCCCGCCACACTCATGCAGTCCGGACCCGAAACCAAGATCCCGCGACCGCCGCACTGGGGCGGCTGGCGACTTCACGCCACACGCTGTGAGCTCTGGCTCGGCGGCACAGGCCGCCTCCACGATCGCGCCCAGTGGACCCGCGAGTTCTCCGGCACGCCCGACCAGCCCGGCACCACCGCCACCCCCTGGCAGAGCACCCGCCTTCAACCCTGATCCCGGTGCCACAATCCAAGTACCACAATCTCACCCAGTGCCACGATCATTCGAGCTCTGGCGAATAATCGCTGTCTTCGTGCCCACCACCGCATTTACCCCGGTTCGAAGAACCGCACGAACCACCCACACCAACCTAACACGGCGGGCACCACCCCTGACTTTTTGACGTCCACAAGTGTTACTACTCGGGTACTTGCTTCACCCACGCCCCCGAAACCGCCGAAGTACCCCCGCACGCTCTCCTCGTGCAAAGGGCCCGCGAATGACGAAGCCTCGGCACCTACTAACGATGGCAGAACTTCCCGCGCTAGAGGCCGCTCTCGATCGCGCGCTCGACCGCGTCGGAGTCGCCTCTCAGCCAGAAGTCGTCCTGCGCCTCCTCAACCTCTGCAACGACGCAGACTCAAAGCTCTCGGACTTTGCCAAGGTCATCAAGAGCGACGCCGCCATCGCGGGCCGGGTTATGAAGCTCGCAAACTCCGCCCTCTTCGCCCAGCGCTCCGCCATCACAAGTCTCGAGCGCGCCTGCCTCATCCTCGGCCTCGAACGCCTTAAGAGTGCTTCGCTCGGATTCCACATGTCCCGAGGCGTCGCCGGCGTGGGCAGCAAGGACGTTTCTCGCCGCGTCTGGACCCACTCGGTCTTCCGCGCCTGCTTCGCCGCCGAGCTCGCAAGAGTGTCCGCACCCTCGCTGGTTCCCGAGGCCTTCATCACGGGCCTCATGCTGGACGCTGGCGTCCCGATCATGTCCGCCATCCAGGGCGCCTCCTACGACGCGCTCTACTGGGCCAACAAGCGCCCGAGTGCACTTTTTCAGGCCGAGAACCAGAACCTCGAGTTTACGCACGCCGACGCCGTCGCCGCGCTCGCGCGCCGCTGGCGCTTCCCCGATCTGCTCGCGCGCCCCATGATCCATCGCCACACGCGGCCCATGGGATCCTCGCGCGAGGACGCGGGAGTCCGCCTTCAGCGCGTCGTCTACTTCGCCGGCGCACTCGAAATCTCAGACTCCGCAGCCGCGAGCTCTGCAACCGCTCAACCCAACTCACGAGCCGAGAGCGCCAGCCTCCTGGCTCCAACACCAACCCAGGCCTCGATGCCCGACGCCACCGCCCGCGCCATCCTGGGGCTTGATGCCAACGAAGTCGCGCTGGTCGTCTCAAGGTGCGCCGCCGAGTACGACGCGCAGCTCTCCATCTTCTCGGGCCTCGCAGGCCGCCTCGGCAACGCCGAGGACATCACACGCCGCGTGCAACTCGCGCTCGTTCAGGCCGCGGACTCGCTCGTCGAGAACGACCTGCGCCGCGCCAACGCCGCCGCGCCGCTGCGCCTCGCGCTGGGATCCCACACCATCGAGCTCCAGCGCCAGGCCGACGGCAGCGCACGAGCCTTCCTCTACGACCAGTCTGGCCGCCAGCTCCTCACCCATACCTTCCACCCTTCCAAGTCCACGCCCGACGGCGTTCTCGCTGGGCTCGGCCTCGGCCAGGTGGACGCCGACTCCATCGCCACGCTCGCCAAAGGAATGCAGGAGCTCGCGGCCTGAATCACCGCCTCCGTCGCGCCCAACCTCACCCTCGATCCCACCGTTTCGCTGGCCCCAACCCGCGTTTCGTGGTACCCTCTCGAAATGAGCGCTGCCCAAGCCCACCCCGCCACCGACGACACCGACCTTGTGTCGAGCTGTTGCCAGTCCCCAAAGCTCGCCAGCCTCATCTCCTACCTCGACTCCCTGGACGAACGCGCCGACCTTGCCGTCCTCTCGCAGCTCCTCTCCAAGCTCGAGCTCACACGCAACGACATCGCGCCCGCCTGCGTCTTCGGCGCCGGCGGCTACCGGCGCAACACTATCCGCAAGACCGCGTGGTTCGAGCTCCTCGCCCTCTGCTGGCGCAGCGCCGACCGCACACCGATCCACGACCACGCCGGCGTCTCCTGCGCCTTCAGGATCGTCGAGGGCGAAGGAACCGAGATCCGCTTCCGCAAGACCCCCTCGGGCCTCATCTGCCCCACCGAGTCTGTCACCATGCAGCCCGGCTACATCTGCGCAGCCGCCGATGCCGACATCCACGAAGTTGCCAACATGCAGGCCCCCGGAACAGACCTCATCACGCTGCACATCTACTCGCCGCCCATCCGCAAGATGAACGTCTACGAGTTCGCAAGCCCCACGCCCACCGAGTGCACCGCGGCCTACGCGGGCGAGCATACTTCCAGCGAAGTAGGCCCGATCCCCTGCTGAAAAGTCCCGCCACGCTCCCCATCTCGCCGCCCGCCCCCATCGCCCGCCTCTTCCGACCGCCCCGCCCGCCCCTTCGAAGCCGAAGGCCTCGACGCCCCTAATCCAGCGGTGAAGAAGCGACGCCACCGCCGCGAGGACCCCGCCTCTCTCCAAGCAGTCCGCAGGACTGCCCGTGCGCCATGTTGCACATTATAATATTACCATAATACAAAGCAATACAAATACAATACACCCGCTGGCCAACCCTCACTCCCCGAAAGTCGTCCCCACCGACTTCGCCGCCAGCACCAGCGGGTGATCCCGCGGCACAAGCCGCTGCTTCCCCGCCGGCTCGCTCACGTCGATATCGGTAAGCCGCCCGTTCTGCACCGCGACCATCCGCCCCATCTTCCCCTGCCGCATCAGCGTCATGGCGTGGTGCCCAAGCTGCGTCGAGAGCACACGGTCCGAGGCCGTCGGCGTCCCGCCGCGCTGCGTGTGGCCGAGCACGACATACCGGCTCTCAGTCCCCGTCGCCCCTTCGATCTGGTCCGCCAGCCACTTGCCCACGCCCCCGAGCCGGATCGGGTCCGGGCTCGTCGGATCCACACGCGCCACAAACTGCTGACCATCGCGAGGGATCGCACCCTCCGCAACACAGATCAAAGAGCTCTTGCGGCCACGCTTGCTCCGGTGGATGATCTTCTCGTAGATCCGCGCCATGTCGAAGGGGATCTCGGGCAGCAGGATGATGTCCGCGCCCGCCGCCACGCCCGAGTGCAGC
>JBBQGR010000192.1:0-5566 GCA_038323185.1 Phycisphaerales bacterium
TGGTGGGCGCTTCGCCGGAGTTTGTGGCCGATCACGCGAGTGGGCGGCTGTTTCCGCCGGGCGATCGCAAGGCGCTGACGGATGCGCTGATGGACGTGACAGACCCGGCGAACACCACACGGTTCAAGCTCGCGTCGAAGGCGTTGTCGGACCGGTTCCGGCGCGATTTCGACCCGGTGATGAAGATGAAGCGGGCGCTTAAGTACATCGGGGTGGTGACGAAAGAGACTGGGGCCTGAGAGGGTTGGAGTGCGAAGAAGAGGGGAGAAGGGGTTTGGTGAGGTGGTTGGGTGCGAGCTGGTGGGTGCGAGCTGGTGAGTTTGGGCTGGGGGTGAGGTTGGGGGTGGGGGTGGGGATGCAATCGAGGAGTGACTTTGGCGTTGGGCTCGGCGTCGGGCTGGGTGCGTGTTCGCGTCGAAGTCGACCTGTCACGCTCTGGCTCGCCTGGCTCGTCTTGCTGATGCTTCGTTACAGGAGATTGCTGATGAACATGGCTCTGAATTCACGTTGCGCTGCTGCCTTGTGCGTTGTTTCGATTGTGCTGGTGGCTGGCTTGACGCATGGAGTAGCCCTTGGTCAGGAGAGTGCGCCGGGGGGTGGGCTTGAGGGGCCGAAGGTTGCGGATCCTGCCGCGCCGGGTACGAATCGCAAGTTCACTGGTGGCGCGGGCAATGCTCGCGAGCGTGCGCGGCAGACTCCGATGCCAGCCTATGTCCGCGCGTTCCGCACGCTCGAGGGGGAGAAGGCGGCGGCGGCGGTTCGTCTGACGGCTGAGCAGTCCGCGTCGATCCGGACGCTGAACGAAGAGTTTGGTGCTTCGGTGCAGGCGTACCGGACGGCGCATCGCGCGGAGATCGAGACGCTGCGCAACATGCTCCCGCCGCAGGAGCGGCGTCGTGTTGATGGGTTCCTGCGCGAGGGTGCACCGAGGGGTGAGAGGCCCGCGAAGCAGAACAGCAAGAAGGATGAGCCCACTCGGGACTCGATGAAGCGCGATCCGATGCAGTCAGACCCGATGTCGGAGGGTGGGAAGCCAGCCGATGCGGAGGCCGCGAAGGCGCGGCTGAGGGAGCTGCTCGAGGGTGCGCCCAGCGCTGCGGATACGCAGGCGAAGATGTGGGCGGTGCTGAGCACCGAGCAAAAGCCTGTGGTTGAAAAGGAGCTCGCACGGTTCAAGGAAGAGGCTGCAAAGCGCGGCGGGCGGCCGGGCGCGGCGGGCGGGAAGGGCGCGGGCGGCGAGATTGATATGAGCAAGCTGCCGCCGCGGATGCGCGAGCGCCTGGAAAAGATGACTCCCGAAGAGCGTGAGGCGGCGATTCAGCAGTATCGCCAGCGTCGCGAGGCCGAGGAAAAGGGGGGCGAGAAGAAGCCCAAGCAGCCCGACTGATCGCGTGCCTTTGAGGGGGGATCGAGGGATCATCGCGAGATCATCGTGGGATCATCGCGAGATCATCGAGACATCTTGTGTTGGAAACATCTACAGCACCTCGCTCGCACCACGAGCGGGGTGCTGTCTTTCACACCTGAAGAGGGGAGGGGCGCAACACTGTGTTCGCACTTGGTTCGTAGAATGGCGTTGACCGAGGGAAGGTTTTGGTGCAAAGTGGTGATAAACTTGTCGATTCAACCCATGAAGATTGGAGGGATAGGCAACTTGGAATCCGATATCCGGTATACTTCCCACGATCTCTCTCTCCTCCAGCGGGGCGCTGTTTCTGACAGCGCCCTGCTTTGTTTTTGTTCTGTGGTTGGCTGGGCGGGGAGGAGCGGTTGGGCGGTGACGCGGTCTGGGTGGTCCGTGGGCATATTCTGAGGCTGCATGAGCACAGACAATGGATCGATCCTGGCACCGTCCAGCGGCACGGTTCTCCTGACCGGGGCGGCGGGTTTCATTGGGAGTAGCGTGGCGATCGCGCTGGCCTCGCGCGGGCAGCGCGTTGTGGGGGTTGACAACTTTGATCGCTTCTATGACAGGCGGTACAAGGAGGCCAATCTTGGCCGCGTGCGTGCGGCGTGTGGGGGCCTGCTGACGTTTGTCGAGGCGGATCTCTGCGACGGCGCGGTGATGTCGGCGCTGGCGGAGCGAGAGAAGCCTGCGGCCATCGTGCATCTTGCGGCGAAAGCGGGCGTGCGTCCGAGCATTGCGGATCCGGTTGGATATGCGCACGTGAATCTGACGGGGACTGCGTCGATGCTTGCGGCGGCGAAGGCGGCGGGGTGCGAGCGCTTTCTCTTTGCGTCGTCATCGTCTGTTTATGGCAACTGCCCGGTTGCGCCGTTCGCGGAGACGATGGACGTGAACGAGCCGGTGAGCCCGTACGCCGCGACGAAGCGCGCGGGGGAGCTGATGTGCTGGACGCACCACCGGCTGACGAAGATGCCGGTGGCGTGCCTGCGGTTCTTCACGGTGTATGGGCCGCGGCAGAGGCCCGACCTTGCGATCTCGCTCTTTATGGGGCGCGTGTCGCGGGGCGAGGGCGTGACGATGTTTGGCGATCCGGGCTCGTCGCGCGATTACACGTTCATCGATGACATCGTGGCGGGAGTTGTAGCGGCGCTGGACCGGATTCCGGCGCACGGGTATCGCGTGTGGAACCTTGGGAACAGCCGCCCGATCCGGCTGGATGAGATGATCGCAACGATTGCGCGCGTGGTGGGCAAGCCCGCGCTGATCACGATGGCGCCCGCGCAGCAGGGCGATGTCGAGCGGACATGGGCGGACCTGACGCGAAGCACGGCGGAACTCGGATACGCGCCGAAGGTGCCGTTCGAGGAGGGCGTCGCTCGCCAGTGGGAGTGGCTGCGAGCGGGCGGATGGGGCGTGTAGGTTGTGGGTCTTGGGCAGACTGGCGGTCCCCGCAGGGATCTTCGCGCGCGATGGCGTGCATCACGCGGATGCCGTGGATCACGCGCCTCATGTGCCGCGGACGTTTCCATACAGCTCGATGTGCAGGCGTGAGCAGTATCGCCACCCTCGCGCGAGGCAGGCGGCGTTGACCCAGGCGCGGTGCTGCGGCGTGGGCGACTGTGTCCCTTCGGGCATGAGGAGGACATCGCTTGGGTCGATGGTGCTTCCACGGGCGAAGAGAGCATCGAGGAGCGACTCGATCTCCGCGAGGTCGCGCTCTTCGCACGCGACGAACTTGAGTTGTCGATGAGAGAAGCGCGAGAGGAGCGCGGAGAGCACGCCATAGTTGATGCGGCGCTGCTCGTGGCGTGTGCGCCATGTGCCGCTGGGATCGCGCGGATCGCCCTCGCGCGGCGTGGAGGTTGAGAGCTTGGGCGAGAGGCTGAGAAGATCGCACGCGACGTCGCGATCGCGCTTGGGGTCGATGGTGCCAGCGGTCTCGATGGTGATGTGCATGCCGAGTTCTCGCAGGGCCGCAGCGAGCGGCACGATGCCGGCGAACATCATCGGCTCGCCGCCGGTCAGCACGGCGTGACGCACGCGCTTCGCCAGGCAGTTGCGGGCCTCTTCCACCAGTGAATCGATCGTGCGGCGTGTGCCTTCGGGCTTCCAGCTCGCGTAGGGCGTGTCGCACCAGGAGCAGCGGAGGTTGCAGCCGGAGGTGCGGACGAACCAGCTCGGAACGCCGCTGAGTTTGCCCTCGCCTTGAAGCGAGATGAAGGTCTCGCTGATGGGGAGCGAGTGCGGCGTGTCCGTTTCGGGCAGCGGCTCGCCGGGGAGCATGTTGAGCGGCACGGTGCTCACGCCGCGCCTCCGATGTAGCGAGTTGGATCTGAGACTGTCGCGCCCTCGAAGCCGCGGATGCGGATGAGGCAGGCGTCGCAGTGGCCGCAGGCGAGTGGCGCGCCAGCGGCGTCAACCAGAGGGTCGTAGCAGCTTGTGGTCATGGCGAAGTCAACGCCGAGCGCGAGGCCGCGCTGGATGATCTGCACCTTGGTCATGGTGATGAGCGGCGCGACGACGCGGAAGTGCGGCGCGCCATCCTCGACGCCTGCGCGTGTGGCGAGGTTGGCAGTGCGCTCGAAGGACGCGATGAACTCCGGGCGGCAGTCCGGATAGCCGGAATAGTCCACGGCGTTGACGCCGATGTAGAGGCTCGTGGCGCCGATGACCTCCGCGTGGGCGACGGCGAGGGAGAGGAACGTGAGGTTTCGTGCGGGGACGTACGTTGCCGGGATCTGGCTCTGATCGGCGCCGGGCTGGGGGCGGTCCTTGGGGACTTCTTGTGCGCTCGTGAGTGCGCTGCCGCCGATGGCGCGGAGGTCCAGGCTCACGACCTTGTGCGCAACACAGCCGAGGTGGGCGGCGACGAGCGCGGCGCAGCGCAGCTCGACGCGGTGGCGCTGGCCATAGTCAAACGAGAGCGCGTGGCAGAACATGCCGTCGGCCCGGGCCTGCGCGAGCGTGACGGCGGAGTCCATGCCGCCCGAGAGGAGGACGACGGCGCTTGGGTTGCTGGCGGCGGGCATCACTTCTTCCGCTTCTTGAAGCGGTCCTTGATGCTGGCGGTGTGGGTGCTGCCGCGGCCGCCCATGAGGCCGGGCATGCTGCGCATCGCGGCCATGGCGGAGGCGGGATCGCCCATGTCCTTGACGGCCTTGACGCGCTCGTTGGTCGTGAGGGCGGCCATCTGCTTGGTCATCTTGCTCACCATATCGAACTGCTTGACGAGCGCGCCGACCTCTTCCTGCCTTGCGCCAGAGCCCGCCGCGATGCGCTTGCGCCGGGGGAAGTCGATGCTCGATGGCTTGCGCCGTTCTTCCTTGGTCATGCTGCAGATCTGGGCCTCGACGCGGTCGAGCTGCTTGTCCTCGATGTTCACGTCCTTGAGGAGGCTGCCGACGCCGGGAAGGAGGCCCAGCAACTGCTTGATGGGGCCCATTTTTCGCAGAGTTTTGAGCTGCTTGAGGAAGTCGTCCATCGACATTTCGCCGCGGGCCATCTTCTCCTGGAGATGCTTGGCCTCTTCCTCGTCGACCTGTTCCTGGGCCTTCTCGACGAGGGCGACGACGTCGCCCATGCCGAGGATTCGCCCGGCGAAGCGTTCGGCGTAGAATTCTTCGAGGGCGTCGAGCTTCTCGCCGACGCCGACGAACTTGATGGGTGCGCCGGTGACGTGCTTGACGGAAAGGGCGGCGCCGCCGCGCGTGTCGCTGTCGAACTTGGTCATGATGACGCCATCAACGGCGAGGCGCTTGTGGAAGACGCGGGCGGAGTTGACCGCGTCCTGGCCGGTCATGGCGTCGACGACGAGGAAGATGTGGTGTGGCGGGGCGACGCGCTTGACGCCCTCGAGTTCACCCATCAGCTCGTCGTTGATGTGCAGGCGGCCGGCGGTGTCGAGGATCAGGACATCGACGCCAGCCTTACGCGCGGCGTGGAGAGCGCGCTGCGCGACCTGCACCGCCACGCCGACGGCCATGCCGTACTCCTGGACCTTGTCCTTCTCGGCGTAGAACTCGACGCTTGCGCCGCCCTGCATCTCCGTGCGGACCTGGCCCGCGACGGTCTCGAGCTGCTCCACGGCGGCGGGTCGCTGGAGATCCAGCGCGGCGAGCATGACGCTGCGCCCTCGCTTCTTGAGGTAGGCGGCGAGCT
>JBBQGR010000193.1:0-5551 GCA_038323185.1 Phycisphaerales bacterium
TCTGGGGCCGGACGGTCCGACTCAAAGTCGAGCGAACGGTCGCGGGCCAGGACGGCGCGCCCGAATCAGCTCAGACCGAGGAACTCAGTCTCCGAATTGGCGACTGAAGGCTGGCGTACTCCGCGTCCTTTCGTGTCACTCACTCTTGTCACGATGGGGGCGCGGCCACGCTTCGCCGCCCACGCATCGCCGCACCAAGAGCGAACATGACTCTCTCGCACACTCTCAGCATGAAGCGCTCCAACGCTCGAGGCTTCCTCGCGCCGCCCGTGGTCGCTCGCTCCCACATCACGCTTCTCGTCGAAACCGGACTCGCTCTCCTCCCAGCACTCACTGTCGCCGCGGAACCCGAGACGCCAAGCTCATGCTGCGTCGGCACCGGACGCGCCGCCTTGATGCTCGCAAGCCAAAGCGGCAACAGCACGCCGCAGCCACCCGCGACTCCCGTCGCGCCAGCTGGCATGGTCTGGATCCCCGGCGGCGAGTTCGCCATGGGCAGCGCCGACCCACTCGCGCGCCCCGACGAGTCGCCGGTGCAGCGCGCACGCGTCGACGGATTCTGGATGGACACCACCGAGGTCACCAACGCTCAGTTCGCCGAGTTCGCGAAGGCCACGGGCTACAAGACCGTCGCCGAGCGCCCGGTCGACTAGGAAGAACTCAAGAAGCAAGTCCCCGAGGGCACCCCAAAGCTCGACCATCAGATGCTCCTCCCCGGCTCGCTCGTCTTCACGCCGCCCGATCACCCAGTAGATCTTCGCGCCTACGAGCAGTGGTGGTCCTGGACCACCGGCGCCAACTGGCACCATGCTCACCACGTTCCTCGCGGCCGCCGGTGACACGATGGTCAAAGCCGACATCCTCAAGGGCCGCGAGATCGCAGGCTGCACCTACAAGGTACATCTCGACGGCTACAACATGGCTCCCGTACTCCGTGGCGAGCCACCTTGGCCCCGCGCCAAGTTCATCGACTGGACCGACGACGGCAGCGTCGCAGCGCTCCGATACAACAACTGGAAAGTTTCCTTCCTCGTTCAGAAGACCGAAGAACTTCGTGTCGGGCAGCAGCCCGTCGTCGAGCTGCGAGCGCCGCTGCTTACGAATCTCCGCACGGATCTCTTCGAACGCGCCGAGCACGAGAACGCCATGGGCTACCAGCGCTGGTACGTGGACCGGATGTTCCTGATCGCCCCGGCCGGCGCGTGCGTCGGCCAGTGGCTCCAGAGCTTCAATGACTTCCCGCCTCGCCAGAAGCCCGGCTCCCCCAACCTTGAGCGGGTGATGAAAGCCGTGACGCAGAACGCTGGCAGCGGACGCTAAGACCGCATCAAACCAGACACCATCCAATCGCGCAGCCGCGGTTGGATGGGCTTTGCCCAAACGTACTTCATCCACTCGATCAGGTTGTATTAGGTTCGCGCTTCGGTCAGCACGAATCACTACCGAGCACGCCGATGATCACACTCCCGAGTTTGCGGCACCATCGCGACGCCTTCGCGATGCTAACCCCGGCCGCCGCGCTCCTTCTCGCCGTCTTGGCACTCACTCCCACACGCACCTTTGCCCAGAGCGAAAGCGAAACCACATCCACGTCCGGATCCTCGCGCCTTAGCAACGACTTCGCAAACCTCAATCCCGCGCCAGAGCCGCCCTCCTTCGCATCGACGCCCGATCAGGCTGGCGGCGTCTCATCTGCCTCTTCGGCTGCCACTTCCGATGTCAACCTCGCCAAGAAACTCGCAAACCTCGTCGCCTCGCTGATCAGCGTCCTCATCCAGTTCAACTACGACACGGGCTACGGACCCAAGGACACCGAACGAGTCACCGCCAACATCCAGCCCGTCATTCCCATCTCCGTCAATGAGGACTGGAACCTCATCGTCCGCACGATCGTTTCAATCGTCTATCAAGGGTCACTCGCCGACTCCATCGACACCGAGAGCGACGACCATCCCGACATCAACGCCACCTTCCTCCAGCCCCTCGTTTCCTACACCTGGCCTAGCGCCACGTCGCTCACCTTCAACACCGAATCCAACTACGACTGGACCGCAGAGGAGTGGATCATCCTCTTCAACGTGATCGTGGGCCAGTTGGTCAAGATCGGCAAGCAGCCCGTGCAGTTTTTCAAGGGTAGGTCAGGTCGAGCCTCGTCCGAGGATTGGTGGGAGCTCTTCGTCGGTGCCCGCGTCGCTGTTGACATCACCGAGAACTGGTCCCTCAGCCTGCGTGCCGATTTCGGCGGCTTCGGAATCTTTGATGCCGATCTATCGTGGCAGGTCGTCGACCTCGCCGCCTGCCACTGGCGCTTCGAGAAATGAACCTTGACGAGCTTCGCGGGCTATCGCGCACTGAGTTAGGACTACTCCACCGACACATTCTCCTGGGACGTCACCGCGCGCGCACCCTTGCACGGGGTGCAAGCCACCATCCCGTTCTAGCGCTGCGCGCCGCTCGGCCTTCGATCACCGCGATGCGCCGGATCAATGGCCTCACTCTCCGATCAAGCTACTCCTCGCGCTCCTGATCTATCTGCGCGCCCTCGACCACTGGCAACTCTTCCTGCTCGTACCCCGGCGGCGGCGGCAGCGGAACGGGCTGCGTTACGCCGCCGAGAACAACCGGCACCAGCAGCGGCTGCCCGCCCTCGAGCGCCGCGTCCATGCGC
The DNA here is from genome assembly GCA_038323185.1 of Phycisphaerales bacterium. Lineage (GTDB taxonomy): Bacteria > Planctomycetota > Phycisphaerae > Phycisphaerales > UBA1924 > JBBASU01. The sequence continues at coordinate 2,669 of JBBQGR010000193.1, forward strand.
AGCACGAGATCGCGCACCGCGCGTCCCGCGGCGAAGTCGAACTGCCGATACGCCTGCCGCATGATCGGAACCGCGCGAGGCCCGGCGACCACGCCCGCCTCACGCAAGAACGCACCAACCACCGACGCGATCTTCTTCACCGGCGCACCGCCGCGCCGCTCTTTCACGAAGCCGCACGGGCAGCCTGGAAAGATCGCAATCCCCGGCGCGGGAACAAAAGCGTCGCCCTGGAATCCCTCTGCGAGAAGATCGCTCGCAAGCGCACCAGGATGCGGCGCGACAAGCTCGCCGTCGCGCACCGTCCACTCAAGGCCCGACATCGTCGCAAGCGCGAGCGCACCGCGCGCATCGCGCATCAGATCGAGCACACCATCGGGCATCGCATCGCTGCGCCAGACCTCGGTGAGCTCTGCCGCGTGCTGCCGCACCAGCAACTCGCCCTTGTCGATGGCGATGTCCCGCTCGCCCTCGCCCAGCGAATCGATCTCGCCCATCGCGTGCGCCACCGCGTGCAGTGCAATCAGCGATGGGACCGACCGCTTCCATCGCGCACCCTGCGCATCCGGCGGCAACGCGACCGCGGCCTGCGCGAGCTCCGTGTATCCCGCGAGCAGCGCCGACCACGTGCGGCCGCGAGATCCCTCATCAACAGCATGCGATTCATCCATGCGACATTGTTGTCCTTCAGAGCCGTCCGCGCAAGCCGATGCGTGCTTTGCTGAGAAATCAGTTGAATGGGTCGCCCACCTGCGCCGTCGCGGTGGTTGCCGCTTCGGTCAGCGAAGTCGCCGCGATCGCACGTCCATGGATCAAGAAACGCACACAGAATGCGTAGCATCAGCCATGGAACTCAGGCCAGATGATCTTACGTGGGCGGAACGGTACAAGCTGCTGATTGGCTCCGTGCTGCCGCGGCCGATCGCGTTTGTGTCGACGATCTCGCCGGACGGTCGCCATAACATCGCGCCGTTCTCGTTCTTCACGGCGGTCGGGTCCAATCCGATGACGATGCTCTTCTGCCCCGCGAATCATCCCGATGGGAGTGAGAAGGACACGCTCCGTAACGCAAAGCCGGAGTCGGAGGGCGGCACCGGCGAGTTTGTGGTCAACGTGGTCAAACACTTGTACGCAACGCCGATGTCCAGCGCCGCGGCCCACTTGCCGTATGGGGAGAGCGAGTTTGAACGTGTGGGACTGACGCCCGCGCCAAGCCGTTCGGTCCGGGCGCCGCGGCTCGCCGAATCACCGGTCTGCTTTGAGTGCCGCACGAGGCAGGTGATCAGAACCAACCCCGGTCAGGCGGCGGCGGGCAACATCGTGATCGGCGAGGTTGTGCATGTGCACGTGCAGGACGGCGCCATCAACGAGCGGTTCCACATCGATCCCGCGGTGCTCGATCTTGTCGGGCGCATGGGCGGCGACGGCTACTGCACGACGCGCGACCGCTTTTCGATTCCGAGAATCTGAACGCGCACGATGAGCGGAGCGAGATTTAGTTCGGCTTGATTCGGCCGCGCCGTTGCGTTTCGCAAACAATCGCGATAAGCAGCGCTGCGGGGGAAGAGTATCGCTTTCAAAAAGACAAACCTCGAGCGTGAAGCTCGAGGCTTGTAAGTCTTTGAACTGATGAGAAGCAGCCGAGGCTGTGACTCAAGCCAACTTAGCGGGTACGGCGACGGCCAGCGACCAGACCACCGAGGCCCAGGAGCGCGAGGGCGCCGGGGGTCGGGATGATCTGAGCGGTGATGCCGGTGGGGACGCGGTCGTAGTTGCTGGTGAAGAAGGAGGCGGGGGGCGAGAGCTGAAGCTGGGTGAGGGCACCCTCGAAGATGCCGACGGGGCTCAGGAAGCTGCCCGTGTTGCCGTCGAACGTGGACCCGGAGAAGACAACGTTGGAGAGGGCACCGTTGAAGAAGATCGCGAAGCCCTGATTCTCCCAAGTGCCGCTGATGACGCCAGAGATGGTATCGCCATCGACATCGGTGAAGGTGAACGTGCCCGTGCCGTCACGAAGCGTGGGGTCGATCGTCGGCGTGGAGCTGAGGTCGATCCGGAGGTCGGCAGCATCGGCACCGGCAACGAAGCCAGGAGCGAACGCAGCGACGCCAGTCGGATCCTGGAGGCGAGCAACCGAGCCGGAGGTGTTCAGACCGCCACCGGAGACCGCGCGAGCGCGGAAAGTGGAGCCGTCCCACGAGCCGGAGGCATCGTCATAGGTGGCGGAAACAATGACATTGGCCTGGGCGGACGTGGCAAGTGCCCCGGCGACCAACGACAGAACAAGGCTCATCTTCATGGTACGGCTCATATTTTCTCCTCCGACTCGCTAGGCCAAGCTTTCCCAACTTGGCGGATCTCTCTCAAACACAACACGGGAACCCTCTCAAGATGTTCCCGAGATACTCAATATCACGCCTGAACTGTCTGCTGTCAAGCAAAATCGGAAGTCTAAGGGGATAATTGCTTACATCCCTGTACCGTGAGGCCCAGTTTGGCCCAGTTTGGCCAAATAGGCCGCGGCCCCTCCCCTTCCCGAAACCCAGATAGCCCTGCAACCCATCCGAAAGAACGCCACCGAGTTTCCCCGGTGGCGCGCGTTGTACAAATCGGGTTCTGCTTGGTGGCCTTTGGAGTCAAGCGAGCTTGATCTACCTAAGACCAGAACCTTTCTTGCCTACTCGCAGCTCTTTGTCTGCGAGCAGCCACCTCGCACTTAGCGAGCGCGGCGGCGGCCAGCGATCAGACCGGCGAGGCCAGCCAGGGCCAGAGTACCCGGGGTCGGGATGAGCTGAGCGGTGACGCCCGTGGCCCGATCCGAGAAGTCAGCGCTGAAGAAGTTGGGGGCGTTGAAGACGAGCTGGACAATCGCGCCCGAGTAGGGCT
>JBBQGR010000194.1:0-5537 GCA_038323185.1 Phycisphaerales bacterium
ACCTTACCCCCGGCCCCATCGCGGACGCGGGCACAACAACAGCGCCGCCGGCCTTCGAGATCGACTCGCGGCTGGGCACCAACACAAATCCCTATCACGCCGCGCCGCACGGCGAAGCCGCCGCGCAGCTGGCACCCGACGATCAGGGACTCCTGGTCGCCGCCACAACTAGTGCGGTTGATGCATCACTCTCAAAGACGCTCGTTGCGAGCGGCGCCGAGAGCTTTACCCTCGCATCGCAAGGGCGGCTCGTGCTCCGCGTGCTCGGGGGCCGCGGTCACGGCCATTCGCGCCTCGCATATGGGCTTGCGTCTTCGTCGCCACAGTGGAGCCTCTCTCGCGATGTGCCCGCGGATGTCGCGCTCGCGGTGCTCGCGTCGCGCCTCGGGCCCGACGCGAACCCGGAGCTCGAAGGGCCCGCGCTCCCGCCGATGATGGTCGCCTCGGCCGAGGCGCGTCGGATGCTGACGCCGCTGATGGGCCCAGCCTCCGCATTCACGAACATCGCCCCGCGGCCGCAGACACTCGCCAACCTCGCCAAGATCAAGTCAACGCTCATCCTCGACGTCGCCGCGACGGAAGAAGCTCTGGAAGAAGCTCGCGCGGGCCTCGCTCGCCAGCTCGACGCCGAGGTCGTGCTCGAGCGCGTGCCGCTGGCGATCACGATCCCGGCCTCCACCGATCCGTCGCGTGTGCTCTGGTGGACCAAGTCGCCCACGACGTGGACGCCGACGCTGCGAATTCCGGTCGTGGTCGAGACGAAGACCGTGACAAGTTCTGAGCCGCGCTGAGCAGTCGCGCAAGCTCGCGTCATCACGCATGATCACGCATGATCACGCACTGTCATGCTCTATCACGTGGTGGTGATGTCGCGCCGGTTGAGCCAGATGCCCGCAACGATCCAGATCGAGGCCGCCGCGCAGGCGAGGATCGTCATGTTTCGCAGTGGCCACTGGCCGCCCATCAGCACGCGGATCGGGCTGTAGTATTCGAGAAAGCTGAGGAACGCCAGACGCTTCGTGAACGCGAGCGATGGGTCCAGCGTGTAGAGAAAGTTGATCAGCAGCGACGCGACCGTCATGATGAGCACGGCCAGGATCGCCCACGTGCGCCGGTTCGTCACCGTCGCGGCGAGCATCGACGCGCAGCCGATCAGCGCGTACACGAGCGCGAGATTTGCGAGCACCATCGCGAGCTTGCTCCAGCTGGGCTGGTGCTCGACGGGAATGAACCGTGCGCCGATGTAGCTTCCGGTGTAGACCGCGCCGAGCACGAGGAGCCCCGACAAGATCCACGCCGCGGTCTCGCTGACGAGCACGCTCCATCGCGAGACGGGGAGCGCAAACAGCACATCGATTGTGCCGCGCTCGACCTCCGCCGCGGGAACTCGCGTGCAGACCATGATGGCGTGCGCACTCAGCAGCGCGAGCACGATCGGGTGGCTCCACGCGAGCGCGAACGCGATGTCGGAGACGCCCGCGCCGGTGGAATCAAAGCCAAAGATGGCATCGCGAAGCTGTCGAACGCCCGGCGGGATGAACTGGCGCTGCATGAACCTGGCCTGGATCCGCGGCAGCGCGTACCCGAGCAATCCCGAGACCGAGCCGACCACCAACGCGAAGACGAGCGACGTCCACGCGATCTCGCGCCACGCGCGATGCACCAAACCGAGATTGAGAAGTCCAAGCCGCATGAAGTGGGCGAGTGTACGCGCGAGCTAGCGGCCATCGGCCCACGAAAGCTCGCGCAATTGCGCGGCGAGTGATTGGACGCCCGGTCCCATCGGCGCACCGTTGCGTGACTGGATCCGGCCGCGCGAGCGAACCTCGAGCCACGCAGGGCCAGTGGCCGCATCGGCGCCGAGTGCGCGCAGCTCAGCCTGCGCGGGGAGTGACGCTTCCCAGAGCGCGTCCCACTGCGCGTCGGTCAGCACGCGGACCAGTGGCGGGCTGGGCGTGATCTCGGTGCGCTCGCCGAGGCTGGCGCGCAGCGCGCCATCGGAGTCAACGAGGAACCAGGCGGGCTGATCGCCGGAGACTGAGAGCGAGATCGCCGCGTCGGGCGGGCGGGCGGTGCTCAAGCCGGAGTCGGCCTCGATGGTGCTTGATGCGCAGCCGTGGAGTGCCGCGGCGAAGAGGGCGAGCGCGAGTGGCCGGAGCAATGTGTGCATGATTCGCGTGGATCGCATGTCGGACTGTACCGCGCTGCGGTCGCTGGGAAAGGATCGCGGGTGTGGGGTTGTGGAAGAGTGTCGGGGACCGGCGCACTACCTAAGACAGCATTGCCTAAGACAGCACTGCCCAAATACGCATCTGACAAGAAAGTACAACAGAGGCATTCAAAAACAGAACCGCCCGCTTTCGCGGGCGGCTCTGGGAGTTTTTAGTTCGATCAGGAGTTCATCGGCTGGCGCCGATGGCTCTGAATGACTGTTGTTTGGAAGAGCCTTACAGGTTGCACTGGCCGCTGACCACGAACGCCGCGAGGATCTGCGCGTCGGTCAGGTCGGCGTTCTCGTCGCCGTTGAGGTCACCATCGAGCCAGCCTGCGCCGGGGCTGATGAGACCAACGAAGACCTGCGCCATCTGCTGCGCGTCGAGAAGATCGACGTTCTCGTCCTGGTTGAAGTCGTAGTCGCACGAGGGGCCGCCACCAGCGAAGCAGGTGCCAGCGAGCGTGATCTGGTAGTCGCCGCCGGAGAAGCCGGTGCCGGACCAGCCAGCGACGGGGTTGGGGTTGCTCGGCGGGGCCTCGGCGGTCGTGGTCCAGAGGAACGCGCCGGTTTCGTCGATAGCGCGGACGAAGAAGCGGTCGATGGCGAGGTAGTAGTTGCCGTTGGCGGCGACGAAGGTGTTGGTCAGCGTGGACTGGAGGGAGCTCTGCGAGTCGTCGTTGGCGACGACGCCAGTGCCGTCGGCGTTGAAGAGCCAGAGCATCGTGTCAAAGGCGGTGCCGTTGCCGACCGTGGTGGCGTTGAAGCTGTCGACGTCGCAGATGGTGATGGAGAACATGTCCACATCGGAGCCCGTCTCGATCGTGCCGCCGATGGAGGTGAGGGGGTCGGTGCCGGTGGGGATCTGAGCGGATGCGGGCAGGTCGCCTGCGTCGCCGCCGCCGTCGGCGATCTCCTCCCACTGGGAGGGAACGCGGACGATGAAGCTCGCGCCGGGGAGGAAGTCGTCGACGCGCCCCTGATCGTCGATCACGGAGGTGACGCTGACGAGGTAGCTGCCGGCCGTCAATGAGTTGTCGATCGTGATGGCGAAGGAGTAGGTCCCGTCGCCAGCGGCAAGGTCGCCGTTGGTGCCGTCGTCGAAGAGCTGCTGGCTGGAGCTGCCCAGAAGCGCGGAGAAGTCGGCGGTCACGACGATGCCCGTGCTGTCAGGGAAGACGGCCGGGATCACGAAAACCTCGTAAAGCGTGACGGCGCCGACGAAGCCGCTAGCCGGGGTGAAGTCTGCAAAGAGCGCGTCGGGGTTGGAGACGTCGACGTCGAGGAAGATGCTGCTGGTGAAGGAGCGGGTCTGGGCGTCGGTGATGACGTAGGGGAACTCGTAGGTTTGCTCGGCCTGCTCAAGGGCGATGGACTGCAGGTAGCTGAAGATCAGATCACCAGCGAACTCATCGCCGTTGGTGCCGTCGTCGTACATCTGCTGCGTGGCGCTGCCGCCCTGCAGGCTGGAGGTGTCGATCGTGACGGCGAGTCCGGTACTAGCGGGGTTTTCGCCGGGGAAGACGAAGACCTCGAGGAGCGTGCTGTCACCAGCGATGACGGGGTCGGGCGTGGCGAAGCCGAAGGCGTTGATGCCGGTGGGGAGGGGGAGGCCGATGGAGAGGTCGGCGGTGCCGCGCTGGCCAGCCCAGCCAGCGAAGCGGACGAAGTAGGTCTGGCCCTGCACCGCGGCCCAGGTCACGGTGGAGCCCAGGCCACAGAAGTCGTCGTTGCAGGCGACCTGCACGCCGCCGTTTTCGGGGCAGCCGTCGAAGATGGCGATGGTCGTGTCAAAGGTGCGAGTGCCGCAGGTGGAGGCCTGGAGACTCCCCGAGGAGGTCGCGACATAGCGATACCAAACGTCGTTGGAGCCGATGCAGGTCGGCGTCGTCGTCACTGCGGCGAGGTTGCTCGCGGCGTTGCTGCCGTCGAAGATCTGAATCGCCCCCGTGCACTCGTCGTTGCCGAAGGCCGATGCGCCCAGACCCGCCATAGCGGTCAGGACGGCTGCCGAAATCGATGCGTACTTCTTCATGAACAAACTCCTCTTTCTTGGACGAACTTGAACGAACTGAAAAGAATCCGAACACAACTACAGAGAGACAAACGCGTGATCCCTACGAGACTGACGCGGGCAAAGACCCTCATCACTAGACCTCGAAACGCGGAAACAGCAAGGCAAACCCGCATATTTCGCGCAGTACCTTTGCTTCGGATACCGTACACCATACTTACGTCTTTGTCAAGGCCGAAAGCGCAGCGTCGTGGTTTTTCACCTATGGACCGGGTCATTGAGAGGTCGTGGAGCGGTCTCTCATGTTGGTGTCCGCTGAAGTCTGGTTTGATTGTTCGGATGTCGCGCGGCGGCGCGGGTGTGAACCGGTGCGGCGAGCGCCAACAGCAGATGGCCCGATTCGGTTTCAAAAACAAAACCGCCCGCTGTCGCGGGCGGCTCTGGGAGTTTTGAGTTCGATCAGGAGTTCGTCGGCTGGCGCCGATGGCTCTGAGGGACTGGTGTTTGGAAGAGCCTTACAGGTTGCACTGGCCGCTGACGACGAACGCCGCGAGGATCTGCGCGTCGGTCAGGTCGGCGTTCTCATCGCCGTTGAGGTCACCATCGAGCCAGTTGGCCTCGGGGCTGATGAGACCAACGAAGACCTGCGCCATCTGCTGCGCGTCTAGAAGATCGACGTTCTCGTCCTGGTTGAAGTCGTAGTCGCAGGAAGGGCCGCCCGCGGCGAAACAGGTGCCGCTGAGGTTAACGACGTAGGTGCCGGCGCCGAAAGCGCCGCCGGTCCACGACGCGATGGGGCTGGCGGCTCCGGCGCCATCGGGAGCGCGCTCGACGCCGAAGGGAGTGTCGATCCAGAGGGCCTGGTTGGCTCCGTCTTGTGGATCATTGTCGTAGTGTGAGACGGCGAGGAAGAACTCGCCTGCGGCGGCGACGAACTGACCGGTGATGCGGGACTGGAGCGTCGCGTCGCCGGGGAAGCCGTCCGGAACATCGTCGTTGAAGGTAACGCCGGTGCCGTCAAGGTTGAAGAGGAAGAGCTGGGTATCGATGGTGGTGTCGGCGTTGGCGGTGGACGCGACGAAGTTGGTGGGGTTGCAGACGCTGATGCGGAAGAGGTCGGCGTCGGCGGTAGTGTCGAGGCTGCCGGAGAGGCCGCCGAAGGGGTCGGTGCCGGTGGGGATCTGCGCGGTCGCGGGGAGGTCGCCGGCGTCGCCGCCGCCGTTGATGGCCTCGTCCCACTGCGGGGGCGGGGGCGTGACGTTGAAGGGGCCCATGCCCGAGCCCGAGCGGTTGAGCGCGTCGGTCGCGGTG
>JBBQGR010000195.1:0-5522 GCA_038323185.1 Phycisphaerales bacterium
TCCTTGATCCATGGATTCGGTCGATTCCCGACCACGATTCGGATGGAGTGATGGAAGTGCTCGTCGAGCGCCGTCAGGGTTCGCTGCGTTACACCACCCTCCTCTCGGGCAGCAACGGGTTCCCGTTGACCGAGTGGATCAGCGATGCGACGGCCCTTGCCGCCAGAGCGTGGTCCGGAGAGCGCCTGTGGAGGAAGGGGGATCTGACTTGGGACGGCGAAACCAACGCGGAGGACGTTGGCCCCTTCACAACGGCGTGGATGGGTCTTGAGCACGAGGCCGACCTCAACCAAGACTTCCAGTTGACGACTGACGACGTCGCAGAGATGGCGATCTTGGTCTCTACGATCGCGGCCCCGATCACGGTCGCGACAGTGGAGCCGATCAGCATCCAGTTTGGCGATGCGCAGGCTGCGAACTTCACGCCGCCGGTCTGTGCGCCGGGAAACCCGGCAGGAGCGAGCAATGGCAACCCGTGGAGCGATCTGCCGGACATCGGCTTGACCCCAGCGTGCATTGCCGCATGTGCCGACTGCAAAGACGCGCTCCAGAGCCTTGCGCCCGACAAGCACGGGACGATTGCCGCGTGTCGGCTCGCAGCCATATGCCCTCCGGCAAAGCTTCTTTGTTTGTTCAAGTTGATCAAGTACGTAAAGACACTAAAGAGCATTCCTAGCTGTGTCACCTGCACGAACTGTGTGATTCAACCGAAGGTGGACCCTGTGACCTGGCCCGACGGGAAGCTCTATCCTGGACCCGTCACTCTTTGTGGTTCTGCTTGGGATCCGTTCGACTCGACCCCAGGCAACTGGGTCCACGAAGACGCTGAGGATCCAGAGGCCGTTGTTGATTGCCGGCTGGACTGCGTCGGAGCCTTCTTCACGAACCGCGCCAACGCTGAAGCCCGAGCAGCCGCAGCTCTGGCCGCGTGCCTGGCGAGGCCAAGTGCACCGGGCACAGACCTTGACAAGAAAATCGAGCTGTGTCAGGCCGAGAAGCGGCGTCTGCGTTGCTTGTACGAGGGAGATGCACATCGAGTTTTCGCCTCTTGTTGGGACGCCTGCGATCCTTCTAGACCGGATGAGGGCTGGCCAGGTGGACTGCCCGTTCCGCCCAACGCCCCCCGAAGGCAGTTGGAGTGGGTTCCTCTGTAGCGACTTGCTGTACGTGGTCCCCGTCGTGGCAGACCTGCTATCAAAGCACTTGCCGAGGCATGAGCTAACTGACGTCACTAAGTTTTTCATACATCATAGCCGATACCCCTTTCAAAACGGTGAAGGAAGAGGAACGATGGATAGACCCTTCAAACACACAATTCAGGCGATTACATGAACGTTCGAGGCATTGTGAAAGGGTTGGTTCCAATCACGCTGCTGGGCGTGGTTTCAGTCTGTGTTCTTGCCGTCGTCGGCACATTGCGAGTTAACACGCAGTTAGCAATGAGGGGTTCAATTCTCGGGGCGAGACATTCGCTGGTATTCACGGTTCAACGTGGGCTTGCTCGTGAGACCATACGGTGGAATCGTTATCGGTGGCAGATCAATGAGAGGACAATTGACCGCCATCCGCCGGCTGTGCCTCCCGCTTGGAGCTTCTTGAGCACGGTCTCGCTGGATCGCATCGAAGAAGTGCCGCTGTTTGGTGCTGAGGTGGCCGTCGGCTGGCCGTTCGTGTGCTTCGTTGGTGAAGTCCGGCGTACTTCCGTGTACGGCCACACTTCGATCGGGCCGCGTGGTGTCGTGATCATTGGCACGCTCGAAATCCCCTACCGCCCGCTCTTGCCCGGGCTCGTCATCAACCTCATCGTCCACAGCGCAGCGTGGTGGTGCGTCATTCACGTGGTCGGCAACCTCCTCCGGCGCATCGTCCGCCGCCGGCGCAAGGACAACGGCCTTTGCATGAACTGCGGCTATGACGTCTACGACCAACCCAGCGGCAGCAAGTGCCCGGAGTGCGGGGAGGCGCGGTGGTGATGCCGACCAGTTCACCAACTCGCGCGTCCAACTCTTCCGATAACGCCGCCTCGTGCGGTCTTTGCGGGTCGCGAGCGCATAGACGCGCGGCGTGGCGCGACCGATTGCTGGCATCGTCTGACACGGTTGAGCGCAAGCCCGATTGCGCCGATGCCCTCTTCGTGGACCCCATCAGCGTGAAGAAACCCTTCCGATTTCGCAGCCGCGGCAGCCTCATCGCGGCCACGGTGCTTCTCCAGGCACTGGTGATCGGACTTGGCTGGTTCGCGACGATGAGCGTCACGCAGTCCGACGTCGAGGAAAAAGCTCAGCAGCGTCTGATGGAAGAAGGCTCGCGGCTCGCCGAGGATGTCAGCCAGCGGCTTCGGGCAGAGGTTCAAGGCCCCATCATCGCCGGGGCTGCATCGTGGGAAAAAGCTCAGCGCCTGATCGAATCGCTGCGACTTCCCGGCGGCGCGATGGTCATCCTGCTCGATGATCGGGGCCGCCTTCTCTGCCATCCGCTCGCGCGCCCCGACCCATCGCGCACGCTCGACTACTCCGAGACCGTGCTGAAGGTCTGGCCGCGCGGCGATCCCGCAACGCTCGGAAGTCTGAAGCCCATACAGGCCATCACCGGCGAGGCCGATCTTCTCACAGGCCCGACACAACTCGCGGTCGTTCACAGCGAGCTGCTCGGCGCGACCATCGTTGTGCATCAGGCCGACGCGATGGTGCGCGCAAGCGTCGCCGCTATCACGCGCGACATGCAGCGCTGGGGCGGATTTGGCGCGCTCGGCGTGCTGCTCCTCACCGTCGTTGGCTCGACGCTCCTGGTCCGCAAGTACGACACGATGCTGATGCGGGTCAATCGCCAGCTCGAGCTCGAGGTTGATCGGCGCATGCGCCGGGGCCTGGCGATTCGAAACGGCATGATCTTCGGCCTCGCCAAGCTCGCCGATCATCGCGACACCGACACGGGCCGCCACCTCGAGCGCATCTGCCGCTACAGCGAGCTGCTCGCCACCGAGCTGCTCGGGCAGCGCGGCGAGATCGACCGCGCGTGGATCGAACGACTGCGATTGGCGAGCTCGATGCACGACATCGGCAAGGTCGGCATCCCCGACGCGATCCTCCTCAAGCCCGGGCGACTCACGCCCGCCGAGCGCGAGGTGATGGAAACGCACACGATCATCGGTACCGACACGCTGATTGCGATCCGCAACCACACGGGCGATGATGACCTGCTCAACATGGCCATCCAGGTCACGCTCTCGCACCACGAGCGCTGGGACGGCACCGGCTATCCGTACCGCCTGAGCCACGATCAGATCCCGCTCGCGGCCCGGATTGTCGCGCTGGCCGACATGTACGACGCCGTCACAAGCCGGCGCATCTACAAGGCCGCGATGAGCCACGAAGAAGCCTGCTCGCTCATTCTCTCAGAGCGCGGCACCCACTTCGATCCTGCCATCGTCGACACCTTCGAGCGAATCCAGCACCGCTTCGACGAGATCCGCGCCACACTCCAGCCGCCGCAGGACGAGCTCGAGACGCCGCTCCTTATGAGCACGGTCGCGCGACTCGCGGCGTGAGAAGAGAAGGCACCGCGCATCAGGGACGGAGAATTGCAGCAGGCAGCGGAAGACAGAGAAGCAGCGACCTGGGATTGAGGATGCGGCGCTTCCGAAGAACGAGCCAGATCACAGAGCAGAGAGATGTTCAATTGCCCAGGCTGTGGTCGCTTGGCAATGTGATCACTTGACGACTCACCGCGCCTCCGGCCCCAGTGCCCAGTGCCCAATCCCAGGTGCCTACTTCGCCTCACCCGATCGCTGCGATGAGCGCTTCTCGAACCGACCTGGCATCCGTGCCGCCGCCCGCGCGCTTCATGACTTCGCCGATGAGCCTTCCGATAGCCTGCTGCTTGCCAGCGCGGATCTCGCCGACGATCTTCTCGTTCTGCGTCAGAACCTCGGCAATCCAGGCGTTCATCGCCGCGATAGCGGCGTCGTCGCGCGTCACGAGTACGCCAAGCTTCTTCGCGAGCGACTCGAGCAGCGCGCGAGCCGCGTGCGGATCCGTCGTGGTATCGAGCGTCCACGCTTTTGCAATCAGCGGCTCGACGCCCGCGCTGGCGATCTTGGCCTCCTCGCGAAGCGCGGCGATGGCGCCCAGGAACACGGCCGGTATCGGCGGCGGGCCCTCGTACGTGCCGTAGTTGCCTCGCCAGTTCTGGGGGTCGTTCTCGGCCTTGCGGATCGGTCCGAGTATGAACCCGGCGACGAGCTTGCCCGCGCGAGGGGGCGCGACGCCAAGCGAGACGGCGGCCGCCGCGGCCTCGTCGAGCAGTCTCGCGTCGATTTCTTCGCTCATGATTGACGAGGCCTCGCGCGGCGCGAGTCCGTAGTCACCGGTGTAGCGCGCCCAGCGCGACTGCGGCGTGGAGTTCAGCGTGGCGCGCAGGCGCTCGATCCACGCCTCATCAACGTGTACCGGTGGCAGGTCGGGATCCGGGAAGTAGCGGTAGTCGTGCGCGTCTTCCTTCTCGCGCTGGACGAACGTCACGGCGCGCACGTCGTCCCAGCCGCGCGTGGTCTTCGTGCCCGGGCCCATCTCGCGACCGTCCTGCTGCCAGCGGCGCGGCTGCTCCGCGAGCTCGTGGTCGATGGCGGCCATGACCGAGCGGAACGAGTTGAGATTCTTGATCTCGACGATCGGCGTCGCGATGGTGCGGCCGTCCGCGAGCGTCAGGCGGCAGTTGATGTTGGGCTCGAAGCGCATGTGGCCGCGCTCGAGCAGGCCGTGCGTCACACCCAGCCCGCGGCAGAGATCGTGCAGCATGCGGCAGAAGAGGACCACCTGCGCCGAGGAGCGGAAGTCCGGCTGCGTCACGATCTCCAGCAGCGGCGTCCCGGCGCGGTTCTCATCAACCAGCGAGTGCGCGATGGCGCGGCCGCCCGGCGCTTCGTGCAGCAGCTTGCCGGCGTCTTCTTCAAGGTGGGCGCGCAGGATGCGGATGCGCGAGCCCTCGGCACCGACGGTCGGGAATCCTTGCCCATCCGCGGGCGGAAGGTCCATGTGCCCTTCGCCGCAGAGTGGCTGCTCGTGCTGCGAGAGCTGGTACCCCTTGGGCAGGTCGGGATAGAAGTAGCTCTTGCGATCCCAGCGGCAGACGCGCGCGATCTCGCAGTTGAGCGAGAGGCCGACACGGATCGACATCTCAACCGCGGCGTGGTTCATCACGGGCAGCGCGCCGGGCAGCGCGAACACGGTGGCATCCACCAGCGTGTTGGGCGTGTGCTCACCCGCCATTGCATACGCCGGGCTTGGTGCGCGGCTGAACATCTTGGAGATGGTGGCCAGCTCAATGTGCACCTCGAGGCCGACGATAAGCTCGACGGCGACGATGGAGTGTGCTGCGGCGCTGAGGTCGGATGCTGGCATGGCGTCATGGTAGTGGAGTGCTGCCATCATCGCGGTGTAGCGCTCATCAGCGGCCTTGAAGACACCGGCCGGGCGGCCGGTGCTACTTTGAGACACTGTGGTCTGCTCGCGCGAGCGTGAGTG
>JBBQGR010000196.1:0-5522 GCA_038323185.1 Phycisphaerales bacterium
GTCGTGGCCATCGTCTGGATAGAGCGAGAGGCGGACGTCCTTGGCGCTGGCGGCGACGAGGCGGTCGCGCATCGTGACGGACTCGCTCGATGCGATAACGGAGTCCTTCTCGCCGTGGTGGATCCATGTCGGGAGCGTCGCGAGGACCGTGGCATCGCCGGAACCCCAGCCGCAGAGGGGTCCGAGGCGCTTGAAGCGATCGGGGTGGCGCGATGCGACTTCGTACACACCTTGGCCGCCCATCGAGAGGCCGGTGAGCGTGACGCGCGCGACGCTGGTGGGAACCGAGCCGAGCGTCTGATCGAGCGCGGCGATGACATCGTCGGCGCGCTCGTCGGACTTCCAGTTGCCGCCATCTGGAAACTGCGGGAAGATCACGACGGCGGGAATGCGCGAGGCCTCGCGCAGGAGCGCGGGGCCGAGGCCGACGCTCATAGCGCGCAGCGGGTCGCTCCCCTGCTCCATGCGGCCATGAAGGAAGACGATGATCGGCCAGCCGCCCGGAGGCGGCGTGCCGCCGGGGATGAAGCGCGCGAAGGGGCGCGCGTGCGGGCGCAGGTCCACGACTTCGACGCGTGGGCCGGGAATCGACCCATCGACGGCCGTGGCGTGCTCGATGGTGGGCGCGGGTGTCGTCACGGTGGTACTCCCTGAGCCTGCGGGGAGCGTCTGCGATCTTCGCATCGTTCCGAAAAGCACGACCAGCAGCGCTCCCACGACGATGCCCACCACCAGCATCATGATGGCTACCAGCCACGCAGCGCGGGCCATGCCCGGGCGTGTCAGATCAGTGCGCGGGTCGAGTCGAGGTCTCATGCGCACAGCATGCCACAAACGGGGCGGCCCTGCCAGCGCCGAGGGCGCTTAGTCGCGATGTCGGGAGCGCTCACGCACGAGGCTCTGGACCTCTGAGAGGAGCTCGTCGATGCGGCGGTCCAGGTCCTGGGATGTGGTGCTCTTCCCGGGGAGGCGGTGGCGCTCGGCGTTCTGGACCTCCTGATAGTTGTTGATGATCGCGCCGACGATGAGGTTCACGAGCACGAAGGTCGCGATGATGATCCAGAGAACGAAGTAGAGCGTGCCGACCCAGTAGGTCATGTGGCTGGCGTCCAGCCCGCCGATCAGGCTGTAACGCAGCTCGGACCAGTCGTCGCCGGTCAGGATCCTGAAGAGTGTGAAGAAGGCCTCGTGCAGCGTGCCGAACTTCTCGGGCATGGTGGTGCCGAAGAGCTTGACGCCGATGATGGCGAAGATGTAGAAGCACATGAGCGCCAGCAGCGCGACGTACTTCATCGAGACGACGCTCTTGAGCAGCACATTGACGATGAGCCGGAGCTCGGGGATGTTTCGCGCCAGCCGGAAGACGCGCAGGACGCGGAGCGTTCGGACGATCGGGGCCCAGTCGCCACTGGCGGGGAGGAATGCCCCGATGATGACGATGATGTCGAAGATGTTCCAGCCGTCCTTAAAGAAGGCGCGGGCCGAGTCGCGCGCGACCCAGCGGAGCGCCAGCTCGACGACGAAGACCATCACGCAGGCCTTCTGGATCCAGAAGAAGGCCGGATGCTGCACGTATGTCTCGATGCCGATCATGATGGAGGAGACCATGATCGCGCCGATCGAGGTCGACTGGAACCACGCCGAGTCGACCATCACTGCCGCGGCGGACTGGCGTGCGCCCGGCCGCTGTAGATTGCTCATGGATACCTCTCTATCGATGCTGCCCACCACTGGTGCGGTGTCGAGCGTACGGAGGGCGGCGCGTCTTCTCGACATCCGGACGTTCCGGTCGATATTGATCGGTCGCGACCGGGCAGCGCCAGCAATCGCGCGGCGCTAGTACTCGTCCGCGGGACGCAGCGCCGCCGCGAGGCCGATGGCGACGGCGACGGGGATGATCGCCAGCACGCTTCGCACCACGACAAGCTTCCAGCCCTTGAGTGGGAGCAGGTCCGCGCTGGCGGCGAACAGGGGGCTGGCGAGCAAGATCCATGGCAACACCCGCGGCAGGATCGCGTCGCCCGGGAAGAGCACGCCCTGGAGAAGCGCGGCGTTGGAGACGAGCAGGATGACGTGCACGCCTCCCAGCGCGAGCGTGAAGCGCGGGCGGATCAGCGCGACGACCATCGCGGCACCCGCGACGGCGGCCATGGCGGTTGGCATCTGCGCCAATCGCAGCGAGTAGAAGGCCAGCGCGAGGATCTGGCTCACGCCCGTGGCGTAGATCATGAGGACGATCGGACCCGAAGGGCCGCGGGTGCGGTCCGTGACGCGCTCAAAGAGCCACCACGCGGCGAGCGTGTGGAGGACGAAGGCGGCGAGGGTGGGGACGGCCTCGACCATCGGCCAGCCGTTGCGGATCTTGCCGCTGGCGATGGCACCGGCGATGGCGGCGCAGATCAGCGCGCGCCAGATCCAGCGGATGGCGACGGGCATGCGCGCGAGCGTTGCGAGAGCGCCGAGCACGCCCGCGAGGAGCGCGACGTATGGCATCCAGTCCGCCGCGGCGACGAGCGAGAACTTGAATCCGCCAAGCAGGAAGTGATGGACCGGGAGGTACGCGACCGCGAAGACCAGTGGCGACAGCCAGAGGCGCTCGCCCCTTGTGTTTATCGTGCTCGGCGGCAAGAGCGCGGCGCGGGCTTCGGCGCTCTCGGGCATTCGCCGCCACCACCACGCGAGCAGGAGGACGATGCCCGTGAAGATCGCGGGGGGCAGGACGCCCAAGGTCAGAGACTTCTGAAGAGCCGGATCCATGGTGGCCTCGCACGTTGATGGCCTCGCACACTGTGTGCGAAGTGGCTGGCGGCGCACTCACCGCGCCGGGCTCGGCGCGCGCCTTGCTGGCATGCATGCCGCGCCCACACTAAAAACCCAGAGGCCGGGCGGGTTCGCCCGGCCCCGGAACACGAGAAGGATCATGGCGAGCGTCGGACCGCTCGGGGCCCTACTTCTGGACGCCTTCGAGGCCGACCATCAGCGTGATGTCGTCGGAGAGGGAGGTCAGGCCGTAGTTCACGCCGAACTCGGAGCGCTTGAAGGAGAACTGAACATCAAGGCCGACGGCACTGCCGCCCCCGCGGGCGGGACCGGCGCCGGTCTCCTTGACCTTGATGGTAATGGGCTTGGTGGTGCCGCGCAGGGTGAAGTCGCCAGCGACGTCGTACTGCTTCTCGCCGGTCTTGGTGAACTTGGTGGCCTTGAAGGTGGCGTTGGGGAACTCTTCAGCAGAGAAGAAGTCGGCGGCTTTGAGGTGCTTGTCGCGGCCGGCGTTGTTGCTGTTCACGCTGGCGACGGGGATCTTGACGTCGATGGTGCTCTTGGTCGGATCCTCGTGGTTGAGGTTGAAGGTGCCGTCGATCTCGCCGAAGACGCCGTAGAAGGGCGCGCCGCCGGTGCGCTGCACGCGGAAGACGACGGTGGAGTGGGTCTTATCAACCGCGAAAACGCCGTCGGCGGCGGTCGTCGTCGCAACCGCCGCGGCCGTGATGGCGGGCGCAGCGCTGGAGCCGATGCCCATGCCGCCGAGCGTCAGG
This sequence comes from Phycisphaerales bacterium, assembly GCA_038323185.1. Lineage (GTDB taxonomy): Bacteria > Planctomycetota > Phycisphaerae > Phycisphaerales > UBA1924 > JBBASU01. Next base: position 3,537 of record JBBQGR010000196.1, read on the forward strand.
ACGCCAGCAAGGCTGGCCGCCGCGATCATCGTGATGGTCCCACCGATGCACATCGAGCACGTCTTCATGGTCAGAGTCTCCTTGGTCGATCTCGCGAACTGCTGGTGATTCGGAATTTGCCTCGCTCAAGCGTGGGGACGCTCCCCTCGCACGGCAGAATGCTTGTTTCAACGAACACTCTAGACGCCGCCCCTGGCCCCGGGTTCGCGGGGAACGTGGATTCTCCTTACAACACTTGTAAAACTTGCATATGCATGGACTTCCAGATCGTCAGGGGCCGGGCACGAGGGACGGCGGGGCGACTTCTGGCTGCGTGGGCAGGGTACCCGGAGTCTGCTGGTCGGGCGGCGGCGCGAGCAGGTCCTCGAGTGTGCGGGTGAGGTCCTCGCCGCGGAAGGGCGCGATGCGGAAGGCCCATGGGCTCCATCGCTCGTTCATCTCACGGACCTGAGCTTCACCGGCCGCATCGGCAGTGCTGTCGGCGACCTTGCTTGCAAACGCCGCCTCTGCTTTGATCCAGAACTCTTCGCCGCGCCTGTGCGTGTGCACCATCATCGTGAGCCCGTCTCGCCGCGTGAAGCGGGCGATCACGGTCTCGGCCTCGGGCATCGTGATCGTTGTGGCGGGCGCAACATCCTCGAACGTCAGCGTCGAGACGACCGACGCGAGGCGCGCCATCGCCATCTCATCGCGCAGCGTGCGCCCTTCGGGCATGCCGCTGATCGCGAGCGCGCCGGACTCTGTGGAGCGCTCGATGATGAGTGGCTCGGCTCCGGGGCGCACAACCTCGACCCTGTCGATCGTCACCTCGTCAAGCCTTGAGATTAGCGTCGAGACCCATGCGAGCCAGTCAGGCTCCGCGGCGAGCGTTCCCTCGGCCAGCAGCGCGCGAGGCTCGCCGACGCGGCGCACAAAGACGCGCGCAGGTCCGCGGGGGGCGCCCGGCGCAGCGACCTCCGGTCGCCCGATCAGCACATCGCCAAGCACCGCGCGCTCTGCCTTCGCGCCATCAGGCGGCGCGATTCCTTCGATTCTCAGCCGCGTCGAGATCGTGCCGGGTGGCGCGGTGGCGTCGCCATCGCTCTGATCCGCCACGCCCAGGCGTGCGAAGTTCGATGCGAGTGCCGTCTTTTCTTCAACGACCACCGCATCGATCGCGCCAGTCAGCACTCCACGCACGGCGCGCTCGTCGGCGGGATAGCCGTGCTTGCTTGCGACGACCCAGCGGCTCGCGCCCGGACCAACGCGTTCGAGAACGACCCGCAGCCCGCCGCGCGTCACGATGATGCGCTCGGCCTCGCCGGGTTTGTGTGCGAGCGCGGGCAGGAGCGGGCCGCGGATCGTCGTCGCGTTTGTCGTGATGGAAGCGCGCTGGCCCGCGCGCAGCCCAATCCCGCCCGCGGCCCCCAGTGCGAGCGAGGTTCCGACCAGGATCACAATCGTTCGTGCGGTCATGCTTCGTGCTCACCTCTGTGGTGTGTGTTGAGCTGCGCGTGCGGTCAGGCTCTGGCGGCGCGGCGGCGCAGAACCTTCACGATCCACATCGCCACCGCCACGACGCAGATCACGGCGGGAATCAGGGCGATGTTGACGACCTTGAGCTGTGTGCCGAGCGTCTCGATGTCGCGCCGGAGGCTGAGGCGCACGCCGCGGAGCTCGCGCCGGGTCTCGAGAACTTCAACGCGGAAGCGATCAACCTCGGCCTGCTGCTCTGGAGTGAGCGCGAGTGCATCCTCGCTATTTCCGCGTGTGGCCTGGAGCTCATCGATGCGCTGCTGCGTCTGCTTCAGGCGCTCTTCGAGCATCTCCTGCTGCGTGAGGAACTCGCGCTCGGCGCGAGCCGCCATCTCATCAACGACGGTGAAGGGCCGCGCGATCTCGCGCCTGGACCGCACGCCCGCAAGGGCGCGCCCGCCCGCGAGGTTATCGATCAAGGCCATCACAAAGTCGGCGTTGTCGGCGAGGCGTCGCGTGATGCGCTGGCCG
>JBBQGR010000197.1:0-5515 GCA_038323185.1 Phycisphaerales bacterium
CGAGGTTCAGAGGCATGCACCCCAACGCCTTCCTGTTCCACCTCAAGGAGTGCGAGTTCCGCTTCAACCACCGCCGCCAGAACTTCTACAAAATCCTGCTTAAACTCTGCCGAGAAAACCCGCTCAGCTAGTCATGACCCTCGCATGATTGATCGGACCTACTTCGTTTTTGATCGCGGGTTCGGAAGAGTCTGGACTGCTGGCTTTAACGAGCCTCTGCCAGACAGTCTTTCTATGGAGCAGATGTTCGATGCATTCTGGCCTCTTGGTACTTCAGCCCTTGGAGCCAGCGACGTTCCAGTAGCAATCGGAACCGACCCACGCTCTTGGTCGATCGCCGTCGGCCCGATGAGCGTTCTGGACCCTCATATTCGCCCTTCACTCGGAAACAAGTCCCGTCCCAACGATGACTGGATCGGGATCGGCGGTGCAACCATGCGGACCTGGTTTGAGCCTTCGACTTTGCTTGCGAGTATCGCGGCTGCGGATGGGACAGTCGCTGCCGCGGAGGTTGGTGTGCTGATCGAGTACAAGAACGGGGACCGGCGTCCGCTCGGAATCACGCTCGCTTATGACAACACCCGGTCACGATGGTGGCTTATCTATGTGTGCCAGTACAACATTCCCGAGGATGGCCTTGTCGCGGCACTGGAGTACTAGCCTTGGTGATGACGCCCCACTCGAACGTTTCGATTATGGCCCGCGCCGTCGGTGCGGTCGTGGGAATCATCTTTTTCGTGGCCGGTATCACAAAGGCGATCAGCCCTGAACCAGCGATACGGCTCATTACCTGGCTCATCCCCGCCGAGGGTTTGTGGCCCTCTCTACCATTTGGCCTGCTTCTCTTCGTCGTGGGCTGGGAGATTGCCCTCGGTCTCGCCCTGATATTCTTTCCGCAACGCCGATCCGTGAGTGGTGCAGCGGGTATCACGCTCCTCTTACTCTCTGTAGTCTTGATTCGGCTCACCATGGCGGTCGGTGCCCCTCCGTGCGCCTGCTTTGGCCCCTGGGGAGGGACGCAGGCGAGCGATCACTTTATAGGCTTGTTCCGAAATGCCATGCTCGGAGTGGTGGTGGTGATTTTGCTTGTGGACCCTTCGCTTTCAGCCTCACGTATCACAAACCCAGCGAGCACTCGCGGCGTCCGCGCGTTCAGCATTATTGAAATGCTCGTGGTTATTATTGTCGTAGCGACCTTGCTAGCCATTTTGCTTCCCCTGCTCGCAAAGTCTCGATCCAGCGCCCGGGATGCCCGCACGGTTGCGGAACTGCGCCAGTGCGTCGGCATGATCGCGGCGTATCAGAACGACGCTCGTGACACGTTTCCATATTTTCATACTCCAGGTCAGCCAAGGACTCCGGCCCGCTTCGGGGAGATTGAGCTGACCCGATTTTCTTACTTCTCTGCCGGAAGGGTTTTCTGGCCCAATGTGCTGAATGATCGTGACCGCCTTGCCATCGCGCCGATAGTGTCGAAGTTCTCGGCCAAGCGCCAACTTGACAACATTGAGGATGGTCTTCCGGCCGACATGATGCGCTCAAGGCTCAGTCTCTCGTTCACTGTCTTCGCGGACCCGGCTTATTTTACCGGCGATGTGCCGCCTTCGGACCCCCTCTACTTTCGGGCCACTCGCGGCGACGAGGTTCTCTTCCCAGCCTCAAAGGGCATCATCGTTGACACTGCGTTCCGCCGCCAGGGCAGTGGGAACACCACAACATTGCAGGCGGGAATCGCACTCGCCGATGGATCGGCTCGTTGGATCGACTGGAAATGGGACGATTCCGCAGTTGTATGGCGACCGCACGGAGTCCAGGTCGTGCCATGGCTCGTCCTCGCAACGCGGGATGGACTGCGCGGGCGCGACATACTTCCCTGATCAAATCGCCTAAACTGGGTCCGCGTTTCACCTGACGAGCGTGGCAGGCCGTCGCGCCATTTCTTCCGCACGCGCGATTCATCGCTTCCCCGTAGCGATTCCGTGCTGGATTTGACCAAGAACCGCATCCTGTGTTGTCCGGGCGCTAATCAGGCCCGGGTGCGGTAGTATTTGCTCCCCGAGCCCAGCATCTTGCCGCGCCGGCTCTCGCCGTTTCACCTCCGGAGTCTCGCACACGTGATCCACCTCCTCTCACTCCTGACTTCGCTCCGTTCCACCAAACTCCGCCCCGCCCGCGCCCTTGCGCTCCTTGCCGGGCTCGCCGCGAGCTCCGCTCTAGCGCAGCCGGCCGTCCCCGACAACGCTCCCCACGCGGGCATGCTGCGCTGGCCCGACGTCTCCGCGACGCACATCACGTTCTCATACGCCAACGACCTCTGGACCGTCTCGCGTGATGGCGGCCGCGCCGTCCCCCTTTCCAGTCCTCTCGGGCAAGAGGCGTATCCGCGCTTCAGCGACGACGGCAAGACCGTCGCCTTCGTAGGCAACTACGACGGAGGCCGCGATCTCTACACCCTTCCCGTCGATGGCGGCGAGCCCACGCGCGTCTCGCATCATCCCGCAGGCGAGACCCTGTGCGACTGGACCAGCGACGGCCGCCTTGTCTACTTCTCCAGCGGCCTCGCAGGGCTGGGCCGCATGACGCAGCTCTTCACGGTCCCCAGCACCGGCGGCCTGCCCACCCAGCTCCCCGTTCCTTACGGGGGCTTCGGCTCCATCTCGCCCGATTCAACGTGGCTTGCGTATACGCCACACTCCATCGACACCCGCACCTGGAAGCGATACCGCGGCGGCATGGCCACCGACATCTGGCTCTTCAACCTGAAGGACAACACCAGCCGCAAGATCACCGACTGGGAGGGCACCGACACGATCCCGATGTGGATCCCCGGCGGCAAGTCCGACGTCGTCTACTACCTCAGCGACAACGGCCCCGAGCACCGCCTCAACATCTGGTCCTTCAACCTCGCCAGCGGCCAGCGCACGCAGGTCACCAAGCACACCGACTTCGACGTTCGTTGGCCCTCCATCGGGCCCGGCACCGCCCGCGCGGGTGAGATCATCTTCCAGCTCGGCAGCGAGCTGCGGCTGCTGGACCTGGTGACGGGCCAGGACCGCGTGGTCAAGGTCACCGTTCCCGGCGACCGCGCGTTCGTCCGAGCCCGCACCGTCGACGCCGCGGAGAACGTCACCGGTGCCTCGATCTCCCCAAGCGGCAAGCGCGTGGCCATCTCCGGGCGCGGCGACATCTGGACCGCGCCAGCCAAGGAGGGCCCGGTTCGCAACCTGACCCGCACCGACAGCGTCTTCGAGCGCGATCCGGCCTGGTCGCCCGACGGCAAGCACATCGCCTACTTCTCCGACGAGGCTGGCGAGTACGACCTCTACATCCGCGCGTCCGATGCTCGCCCGCCCGAGAAGAAGGATGAGAAGAAGGCAGAAAAGAATGACGATGTGAAGGGTGGCGACGATGCCGTGAAGGTCGACGCGGCCAAGGAAGAGCCCAAGCAGCCCGAGGCCACGAAGGAAGTCGCCAAGCCCGAGCCGCGCAAGCTCACGAACCTCGGACCTGGGTTCCGCTACAACCCGAGCTGGTCGCCGGATTCCAAGTCCATCGCCTTCGTTGATCAGGCTGGCCGCATCTTCGTGACCACCATCGAGAGCGGCGACACCAAGGAAGTCGCCCGCGACCCCTGGGGCGAGCCAATGGCGCTCTCCTGGTCCAAGGACTCCAACTGGATCGCGATGGACCTTGGCGATGAGGCCACAAGCAATCGCTGCGTCCATCTCTACAGCATCAAGGACGCGACGCTCACGCGCGTGACCGATCCTTCCTTCGCGAGCCAGAGCCCGACCTTCGACGCGAAGGGCGACTGGCTCTTCTTCCGTTCCAATCGCGACGTCGAGTCCCCGATCTACGGCGACCTCGACTCCACCTTCGTCTACACCGGCACCGAGCAGCTCTTCGCGGTTCCCCTTCGCACAGACATCAAGAACCCCTGGGCACCAAAGAGCGACGAAGAGACGCTCAAGGAAGAGAAGAAGGACGAAAAGAAGGAAGAGGGCAAGGGCGAGGACGCCAAGAAGGACGACGCCGGGAAAGACGACGCCGGGAAAGACGAATCCAAGAAGGACGACTCCAAGAAAGAGGGCAGCGACACCGCCGCGGCCGCCGATGACGGCGTCTCCGGCGTCTGGAGTTGTTCCACCAAGATGCCCGGCCCCGAAGGCCGCCAGATCGATGTCAACTTCACGCTGACACTCCAGCTCGCGGCGGACGGCAAGGTCACCGGCTCGTTGACCTCCGTCGTCGGCGGCAGCTCCATCTCTTCCGGCTCATTCGACAAGGCCTCGGGAACGATCACCCTCGCCTTCTCCTTCAACAACGCCCAGGTCACCATCAGCGGCACAATCGCGGGCGAAGAAGGCAGCGGCACATGGACCGCTGGCAACGCCACCGCCGAATGGTCTGGCAAGCGCACCAGCAAGGGCGGGGCGGCGAGCGCCGATAGTGACAAGACGAGTGACAAAGCAGACGACAAGAAGGATGAGAAGGACGACAAGCCAATCGAGATTACCCTCGACGGCTTCGAAGCCCGCGCCATTCTCCTTCCTATCACCAACGGCGCCTTCGGCGGCATGGCCGTCTCTCATGACAACAAGCTCATCTACACCCGTCGCCCCGCGCGCGGCAGCTCCGACGCGGGCATCAAGATCTTCGACCTCGAAGACGATGAGCGCAAGGAGAAGGAAGTCACCGGCGGCGGCAACTTCGACATCTCGGCCGACCGCAAGAAGCTCCTGGTCTTCCGCGGCGGGAGCAACCTCACCATCGTCGACGCCGCGGCTGGCGGCGGCAAGGCCCAGACCGTCTCCACCTCGGGCATGATGACGCAGATCGAGCCGCGCGAAGAGTGGCGACAGATCATGCGGGACGTGCACCGCCTCTTCCGCGACTTCTTCTACGAGCCCACGATGCACGGCGTGGACTGGGACGCGATCGCGGCGCGCTACACCAAGCAGGTCGAGGACGCCTCCAGCCGTGAGGACGTCGCGTTCATCATCGGTGAGATGATCTCCGAGCTCAACGTCGGCCACGCCTACGTCACAGGACCCGGCGACGTTGAGGATGCCAAGCCAACGATTCCCGTCGGCCTCCTCGGCGCTGACTTTGAGCTTGCAACCGTCGATCACAACGGGCAGAAGGCATCGGCGTATCGCATCACGCGCATCATCCAGGGCGGCCCCTGGGACGCCGACGCGCGTGGCCCTCTCTCGCAGCTGGGCATCGACGCCAAGGTCGGCCAGTTCCTTCTCGCCGTCAACGGAACACCCATCGATACCGCCAAGGACCCGTGGGCTTCGTTCATCGGCCTCGCTGGCAAGCCCACGCACATCACGCTCTCGGATGTTCCCGTCATCGACGCGACCGCGCGAGAGATCCTCATCACGCCGACCGGCAGCGAGGTCAACCTCCGCTACCGCGCCTGGATCGAGGCCAAGCGCGCTTACGTCCACGAGAAGTCCGGTGGAAAGGTTGGCTACATCTACGTTCCCAACACCGGCGTCGATGGACA